>JAICUE010000063.1 GCA_025936015.1 Gemmatimonadaceae bacterium | reverse complement strand
TGGCCCTCGACCATCTTGGGGATGGCGGAGAGGTTCACGAACGACGGCGGCCGGATGCGCCAGCGCACCGGTTTCGCCGTGCCGTCTGAAACCATGTAGTAGCCCTTCTCTCCCTTGGGGCTCTCCACCGCGACGTAGCACTCGCCGACGGGAGGACGCGGACCCTCCATCACCTGCTTGAAGTGATGGATCATCGACTCCATCTCGCTCGTCGCCTTGCTCTTCGGCGGCAGGATGACGCGATGATCGTCGACGTTGACGGGACCGTCAGGCAGCCGGCGCAGCGCCTGCTCGAGGATGCGCGTCGATTGACGCAATTCCTCGACGCGCACGAGATAGCGATCGTAGACGTCGCCATTGCTGCCGACCGGGACGTCGAAGTCGTAGGTCTCGTAGTCGAGGTACGGGAAGTCCTTCCGCACGTCATACGCGACGCCGGACGCGCGCAGCATCGGTCCGGACAAGCCGTAGTTCAACGCTTCGTCGGCGGTCATCGCGCCGAGTCCGATCGTGCGCCCGACCCAGATGCCGTTCTTGGTCAGCATCCGCTCGACTTCGTCGATCGTTTTCGGGAAGAGCGTCACGAACGTCTGCAGCTGTTCGGTCCAGCCGGCGGGGACGTCGGCCGCCATGCCACCGACGCGTGTCGCGCTCGTCGTCAGGCGCGCACCGACCCAGCGCTCGAGCAGTGCGTAGATGTTCTCGCGCTCCTGGAACGCCCAGAGAAAGGGCGTGAACGCGCCGATGTCGATGCAGGTCGTCCCGAGCCACACCAGGTGCGACGCGATGCGCGAGAGCTCCATCGCGATGACGCGAAGCACCGTCGCGCGCGGCGTGCAATCGATTCCCCAGAGCCGCTCGGCGCCGAGGATGTACGAGACGTTGTTGCCGATCGAGTTGAGGTAGTCCTCGCGATCGGTCCACGGTACGATCTGGTTGTACTGGCGGTACTCACCGATCTTCTCGAAGCCGCAGTGCAGATAGCCGATGTGCGGGATGCAGCGCACGACGGTTTCGCCGTCCAGCTCGAGCACCAGCCGCAATACGCCGTGCGTCGCCGGATGCTGCGGTCCGAGGTTGAGCAGCATGTGCTCGCCCTCGAGATCGAGATCGGGCTCGATCGACGGCGGCGCCGCGACGGTCACCGTGTTTCCGTCCTCGGTTACCGCGAGCGGGGTCCGGATCGGGCGCCCCTGCGCGTCCATCCCATTCGTCGAAAGCTCGACTTCGACAGTTCGCTTGATCGTCGCCATCGTCTATTCCCCCGTCTTCTCGCCGGAGCGGAGCCGGTTGCGCATCTCCTTCGGCAGATCCTCGAATGCGTCGGCGATCGAGAGCTCCTCCATGGAGTAACGCGCTTCCGGATTCGCCGCGAGTGCCTGACGGAGCTGTTCAGCGCGACTGAAGCGGCCGCGAAGCGGGAAATCCTTCCGGAGAGGAAAACCTTCCTTGTACTGCTCCCACATCAGGATGCGTCGCAGGTCCGGGTGTCCGGCGAAACGGATTCCGAACATGTCGTAGCATTCACGCTCGAGCCAATCCGCCGACTTGTAGACCGGCCACACACTTGGTACCTCGAGCGGCTCGCCGCGCTTCAACTGCACCTTCAGCCGCAGGAAGCGGCGGAACGCGATCGAACGCAGATGCCAGATCACTTCGAGCGGCTGCTCCGCGTCGCGGAACTCGACCGCTGTCAGGTCGGAGAGGTACTCATAGCGCTGCGACGGATCGTCATGAAGCCAGCGAACGATCTCCTGGACGCGCGTGCGCTCGACGATGACCGACGTCTCTCCCCAGACCACGTCGACGCGGTGCACGGCGGCCCCGAACTTCGTGCGCAGCGCCTCGGCGCTCGGATTCGCCGCGCCGCCGCGATTGGCGACGTTGCGCTGCGTCGAGGGAGCGGGCGCGTCGCTCGGCAGCGCGCTCCCACCAACTGTTGGCGTGAACGGGGTGCTCACAGGCCGGATCGCTGCTGCTGGATCGAATTTCCGAACGGCTCCGAGAGCTCGTTGATCGCCGACGGCGGGATGTAGAGCTGGCTCGTCGGATCCGGATCCATCTCGTTGCGAATCGAGGTATCCGCGGCGCGCTCACGCTTCACCTTCTCCTGCAGCATCATGATCCCGTAGATCAGTCCTTCAGGGCGCGGCGGGCAGCCGGGCACGTAGACGTCGACGGGGATGATGGTGTCGATCCCCTGCACCACGGCGTAGTTGTCGAACATCCCGCCCGTCGATGCACATGCGCCCATCGAGATGCACCACTTCGGCTGCAGCATCTGCTGCCAGATGCGGCGGATCACCGGCGCCAGCTTGAAGGGGACGCGTCCGGCGCAGATCAGGACGTCTGCCTGGCGTGGCGAGAACGACATGCGCTCCATGCCGAATCGCGCGAGATCGAACTGGCTCGCGGCGGTGGCCATGAACTCGATCGCGCAGCACGCGGTGCCGAACGGCATCGGCCAGAGGCTGTTGGCACGGCCCCAATTGACGAGGAAATCGAGGCGCGTGGTGACCCACCCATCGCCGCCCTTGGGATCATAGGAGACGACATCGGTCTCCGGGCGATTGATCAATCCCATTGGAGCGCTCCCTTCTTCCACACGTAGATGAAGCCGATCACGAGGATCAGCATGAACACGAGCATCTCGCCGAGTCCGAAGAACGATAGCTGCCCGGCGGGACACAGTCCGGTCGTGGTGAGCGGTGCGACGCACGAGAGGCGCTGGTAGGCGACGCCCCACGGAATCATGAACACGGTCTCGATGTCGAAGATGATGAACAACATCGCGACCATGTAGAACTTCACGGAGAAGCGCTCGCGGGCATCGCCGAGCGGCGGCATCCCCGACTCGTAGGCTTCCTGCTTGACTGGGGTGGGGCGCGCGCGCGTGATCAGGCTGGACGCGAGGATGATGACCACCGCGTTGAGCGCGACGAACCCAATGAGCAGCAACACCGGGACGTAGATCTGCATGGCCCCCAAAGATGCCCGAATTTCAACTTCGTGAAATATTTCACTTGCTGCGCAGCCCGAAAGCTATCGGGTGCGCCGATCGAGTGTCAACCGCATTCAAGGTGCGATTGTACGCGCGTGAATCGGGAGTAAAGGTGTAGTGAATCGCCGCTGTGTCCCTTAGCTTCCGCGCACTCGTTGTCGCGAACTTTCCCTCCAGTCCGCCGCTATGTCGATCATGTCAGACCGCTGGATCACCCGGATGGCGAAGGAGCACGGGATGATCGAGCCTTTCGAGGGACGGCAGGTCCGATCGGGCGTCGTCTCCTACGGTGTGAGCTCGTACGGCTACGACATGCGTGTCGCGCCCGAGTTCAAGATCTTCACCAACGTGATGAGCACGATCGTCGACCCGAAGCACTTCGATCCGAAGACCTTCGTCGAGTTCGAGGGCGACGTCTGCATCGTCCCGCCTAACTCGTTCGCGCTGGCACGGTCGGTCGAGTACTTCCGGATCCCGCGCGACATCATGACCATAACGGTCGGCAAGTCGACCTACGCGCGCTGCGGCATCATCACCAACGTCACGCCCTTCGAGCCCGAGTGGGAGGGACACGTGACGCTCGAGATCTCGAACACCACGCCGCTGCCGGCGAAGATCTACGCGAATGAGGGAATCGCGCAGGTGCTGTTCTTCCGCGGCGAGGAAGGCCCCGAAGTGAGCTACAAGGACAAGAAGGGGAAGTACCAGGCGCAGACGGGGATCACGCTGCCGCGGCTCTGACGAGGCGGCGTCGGCGTCGCGAGGTGACGGCGGGGAATCGGAGCGGGTTGAAGGGGGCACGACCGCCAGCTACATCGACGACTAATCGGATCCCACTCGGGAGAACAGACCATGCCGAGGCTCATTGCTGGTGCAGCGCTCGTTGCTTTTGCGATGCTCCCCGCGCTCGTTTCGGCGCAGGATTCCAGCACGGTCGCGGTGGACTCGGCGACGACCAGGCCCCCGGCCGATACCGCCGTCGCGAAGATCGATACGCGGCCGACGATCCCAGGCTCGATTTTCATCGGGTCGCTGGTGTGGTATCCCGGGGCGCTCGGCGGTGCGCTCGTCAGCTCGGCCGGCTCTTTCTACTGCGAGGATTGCAGCAGGTCGTCCACCCGGCCGGCGATGTACGGCGCTCTCGCCGGGGGCGGACTCGTGACAGGGTTGGTCGTCGGCGCCATCGCCCGAACCTCTCCCCGCTGCAACCGTTCGCAGCTGCTCCGCACCGCTATCCTTGGAGCGGAGCTCGGGTCGTTCGTCACCGCGGGCGCGACAGGACTGCTGAGCGATCGGCCGCTCCACGATGTGCCGTCTTTTGCGCCCTTTGCCCTCCCGCTGGTGAGCGCCGCCGTCGCGACGATCCTCACCCGCCGGTGCCTGGGGAGTTAGCGTCAGGCGTCGCCGGCCAGCGCCTTCTCTTCCCGCTTCGCGATGTTCGCCCTGATGTAGTCGCGGTTCATCCGGACGATGTTGTCGATCGAGATCTCCTTCGGGCACGCCTCCTGACACTCGCCGTGCAGGGTGCAGCCGCCGAAATCCTCGTCTTCCATCTGGCTGACCATGCTCAGCGTCCGGCGGAAGCGCTCGGGCTGGCCCTGCGGCAACAGTGCCAGATGCGACAGCTTCGCCGAGGTGAAGAGCGACGCCGACGCGTTAGGGCACGCCGCGACGCAGGCGCCGCAGGCGATGCACGCCGCTGCATCCATCGACTGATCGACCAGGTCCTTGGCGATCAGGGTGCTGTTCGCGTCCTGCGCCCCGCCGGTGTTGGCGCTGATGAACCCGCCGGACGCGATGATCCGGTCGAAGGCGCTTCGATCGACGACCAGGTCCTTGATCACCGGGAACGCACGGGCGCGCCACGGCTCGACCTGGATGGTGTCGCCGTCCTTGAAGCTGCGCATGTGCAGCTGGCAGGTCGCGGTTCCCTTCATCGGCCCGTGCGCGACCCCGTTGATCATCACGCCGCACGAACCGCAGATCCCCTCGCGGCAATCGTGATCGAAGGCGATCGGCATCTCGCCCTTCGCGATGAGCTCCTCGTTCACGACGTCGAGCATCTCGAGAAAGCTCATCTCCGGCGTGATGTCGTTGGCCGGGTACGTCACGAACTTGCCCGGGGCCGTCGGGCCCTGCTGGCGCCAGACTACGAGTGTCAGGCGCATTACTTGTAACTCCGCTGCGAGAGGTGCACGTACTCGAACACCAGCGGCTCCTTGTTCAGAATCGGGTCCCTTCCTGGTCCGGCGTACTCCCAGGCGGCGACATAGGCAAAGTTCTCGTCATCGCGGAGGGCTTCGCCATCCGGCGTCTGGTATTCCTCACGGAAGTGTCCGCCGCAGCTCTCGTTGCGATGGAGCGCATCGCGGCAGAGCAGCTCGGCCAGCTCGAGGAAATCAGCGACGCGACCGGCCTTCTCCAGCGCCTGGTTGAGCTCGACGTCGCTACCGGGCACGTTGACGTTGCGCCAGAATTCTTCGCGGAGCCTGGGGATCAGGGTCAGAGCCTCGGTCAGGCCCTCGGCCGTGCGGGCCATCCCGCACAGCTCCCACATGATCTTTCCCAACTCCCGGTGGAAGGAATCCACCGTCCGCTTTCCCTTCACCGCCAACAGCTTCTTCGTCATCGCATTGGCCGCGCCTAACGCCTCCGTCATCGCCGGGTGCGTCGCATCGACCTTGGGCAGCTTCGTCGCGCCGAGGTAGTTGCCTAACGTGTTGGGGATGACGAAGTAGCCGTCGGCCAATCCCTGCATCAGCGCGCTCGCACCGAGGCGGTTGGCGCCGTGGTCGGAGAAGTTCGCCTCGCCGGCAGCGAACAAGCCGGGGATCGTCGTCTGCAGGTTGTAGTCGACCCAGAGTCCGCCCATTGTGTAATGGACGGCGGGGTAGATGCGCATCGGCGTCTTGTACGGATTTTCGTCCGTGATGCGCTCGTACATCTCGAAGAGATTGCCGTACCGTTCGCGGATGGTCTGCTCGCCAAGGCGCTGGATCGCGTCACGGAAATCGAGGTAGACGCCCAGCCCGCCGGGGCCGACTCCGCGTCCCTCGTCGCAGACCATCTTCGCCGCGCGCGACGCGACGTCGCGCGGCGAGAGATTGCCGAAGCTCGGGTAGCGGCGTTCGAGATAGTAGTCGCGCTCTTCCTCGGGGATCTGCTCCGGCGGCCGCTTGTCGCCTTTCGCCTTCGGCACCCAGACGCGGCCGTCGTTGCGGAGCGACTCCGACATCAGCGTCAGCTTCGACTGATGCTCGCCACTTTGCGGGATGCAGGTCGGGTGGATCTGCGTGTAGCACGGGTTCGCGAACGCCGCGCCCTTCTTGTACGCGCGCCAGATCGCCGTCGCGTTGCTCTTCCGCGCGTTCGTCGAGAGGTAGAACACGTTGCCGTAGCCGCCGGTCGCGAGCAGCACGGCATCGGCGGCATGCGCCTCCATCGCGCCGGTGACGAGGTTGCGCGTGATGATCCCCCGCGCATTGCCGTCGATCACGACGAGGTCGACCATCTCGTGCTGCGGGTACATCTTCACCTGGCCGCGCCCGATCTGCCGCTCGAGGGCCTGGTAGGCTCCCAGCAGGAGCTGCTGCCCGGTCTGGCCCCGTGCGTAGAAGGTGCGCGACACCTGCGCGCCGCCGAACGACCGGTTCGCGAGGAGGCCGCCGTATTCGCGGGCGAACGGGACCCCCTGCGCCACGCACTGGTCGATGATGTTGACGCTCAACTCGGCCAGGCGATAAACGTTAGGCTCGCGCGACCGGTAGTCGCCGCCCTTCACGGTATCGTAGAACAGCCGGTAAACGCTGTCGCCGTCGTTCTGGTAGTTCTTGGCGGCGTTGATCCCGCCCTGCGCCGCGATGCTGTGCGCGCGGCGCGGCGAGTCGTGGTAGCAGAAATTGTGGACGTCGTAGCCCTGCTCGCCTAACGTCGCCGCCGATGACGCGCCGGCGAGGCCCGAGCCGACGATGATGATCTTGTGCCGCCGGCGGTTGGCCGGGTTCACCAGCTTCATCTCGAAGCGATGCCGGTCCCACTTCTCCTGGATCGGCCCGGCGGGGATGCGTGCGTTCAGTTCCATGGCCCGCCTAACGTCCGAGGCCGGCGAAGATCGCCAGCGGAATGATCGTGAAGCCGAGCCAGATGAAGCCGGCGAAGATCAGCGAAGTGCGGTGGCGCAGCGCGTGCTCGGACGGCTTCACCAGCCCGAGCGAACGGAAGGCGCTCCACGTGCCGTGAAAGAGGTGCAATCCGACCGCGGCCATCGCGACGACATAGAGCGCGACCACCCACGGGATCTGGAAGGCGCGCATCACGTTTCCGTGCGGGTCGCCTTCGACGAATGGCGCCGGCTGGACGGTGCCGGTCGTGAACTGGAGGATGTGCCAGATCAGGAAAAACAGGACGAGCAGCCCGCCCCATCGCATCGTCCGCGACGCGAACGTCGAGACCTGCGGCTGCCACTTCCCGTACGCGACCGGCCGCGCCGCCCGCTCGCGCCGCGTCAGCACGATTGCCGACCAGACATGCGCGATCAGCGAGACGATCAGCACGATCCGCGCGGTCCAGAGGAACGCGGGCTGGCCGTGCAGCATCGCGCTGTAGCCGTTGATCAGTTCCGGCCCGCGGAACACGAGCAGGTTCGCCGCGACGTGGGTGAGCAGGTAGCCGACCATGATCAGGCCGGTGACGGCCATGATCACCTTGAGACCGATGTTCGACCGGATGAAGGCGCGCATCGTCCGATTACAGCTTGACTGCCGCCATCGGCTCCCGCACGGCGTCCGCGCTCTTGCCTAACGCCACCCGCTCGGCGCTGGTGAGCTCGATCTCGAGAATCTTCTCGAGGCCATTGCGCCCGAGCTTGCAGGGGACGCCGAGGAACAGGCCCTTCATTCCGTACTCGCCGTCGAGCCACGCCGCACAGGGGAGCACGCGCTTCTTGTCGAGCGCGATCGCCTCGCACATCTGCACCGCTGCCGAGGAAGGCGCGTAGTACGCCGATCCCGTCTTGAGGAACTTCACGATCTCGGCGCCGCCGTTCCGCGCCCGTACGACAATCTCGTCGAGGGTCTTGCGGTCGAGGAGCTGCGACACCGGAATGCCGCTCACCGTCGTGTAGCTGATCAGCGGAACCATCGTGTCGCCGTGACCGCCAAGCACCATCGCCTGGATGTCCTCGACGCTGACGTCGAGCGCCTCGGCGAGGAACGAGCGGTAGCGCGCCGTGTCGAGCACGCCGGCCATTCCGAGAATCCGCTCGCGCGGAAAGCCGGTGACCTGCTTCGCGACGTAGCACATGATGTCGAGCGGATTCGACACCATGATGATGATCGCCTTCGGCGACGTGCGCTTCACCTGCTCGCACACCGTCTTCACGATCCCGGCGTTGGTGTTCAGCAGGTCGTCGCGCGACATCCCCGGCTTGCGCGCGATCCCGGCGGTGATGACGACGATGTCAGAGTCCGCCGACTCGTCATAACCGTTCGTGCCGACGATGCGGGTATCGAACCCCTCGACCGGCGCCGACTCCCACTGGTCCAGTCCCTTCCCCTGCGGCACGCCCTCCACGACGTCGACCATCACGACGGTGCGCGCGAGGGACTTTTCGGCGAGACGCTGAGCCGTGGTCGCGCCGACGTTGCCGGCTCCGACGACGGTGATCTTATTGAGCATGTGTGGTAAGCGGCTGTTGAGGTACGAAAGCGCTGAACGACACTGCGCGAGACGAATGACGAGACGACGTCGAACGAAGGAAAGCTAAACGGTGCTCAGCCGCGAGCACAGTCCATCCGACGTTCAGCCTCCGACCTGCGAGAGCGCACGCAGTCCGCCGACCTGCATCTGCAGCAAGGCGTGCTCGCGCGGCTTGCTGGCGAGCGCTTCGCGGAAGAGCGGAGCGAGTGGCTGACCGGCGCGCAGCGGTTCGCGCAGGCCGACCTCGTGGTCGCCGAACAGGCAGGTGCGCAAGCGTCCATCCGCGGTGAGCCTGACGCGGTTGCAGCTCGCGCAGTACGTGTGCGACATCGGTGTGATCACGCCGATCGTGCCCGCCGCGCCGGCGAATGCGTGATACGCCGCCGGGCCGTTCCCCGCTGGACCGCTGCTCGCGTGCAACGGCGCGATCTCCGCGGCGCGAGCGAGCACCTCGTCACTCGGCACGACGTGCTCCCAGGTGAGATCGCGCATCTCGCCGACGGGCATCAGCTCGATGAACCTGACATGCCACGGATGATCGAGCGTGAGCCGCGCGAAGTCGGCGATCTCATCGTCGTTGATCCCGCGCATGACGACGACGTTCAGCTTCACCGGCGCCAATCCCGCCGCGGTTGCTGCAGACGCCGCGCGCACCGGATCGAAGCTGAAGTTGCGGCGAGAGATCTTTGCGATGCGGTCGGGGCGCAGGCTGTCCGCGGAAATGTTCACGCGATCGAGTCCGGCCTCCCGGAAGCGCGGCGCGTACTCGTCGAACTTGACGCCGTTAGTCGAGAGCGCGATGTCCTCGACGACGGGTATCGCGCGCAGCATCGCGATGAGCTTCTCGAGTTGCGGACGGATCGTCGGTTCGCCGCCGGTGAGCCGCACGCGGCGAAGGCCGAGGGGCGCGAGCTGCCCGACCACGTCCGCGATTTCTTCGTAGCTGAGGATGTCCGCGCGCGGAAGCCACGGCAGTCCGTCGGCCGGCATGCAGTATAGGCAGCGGAAGTTGCAGCGGTCGGTGACGGAGATGCGGAGGTATTCGATCGACCGTCCGAATTGATCGCGCTCTGCTGACATCGTCACGGCTGCGCAGTGTGCGCGGTGACGCGCGCGTCGACCCACTCGCGCGTCCCGTCGGTGAACAACTCCTGCTTCCAGATCGGAAGACGCAGCTTGACCTCCTCGATCACGTTGCGCGCCGCGTCGAATGCTGGCGCGCGGTGCGGGTGTCCAACGGCGATCGCGATGCTGATCTCGCCGAGCTCCAACATCCCGACACGATGTTCGGCGACGACGTGCGAAGTCCCGAATCGCTCGCATGTGTCGCGGACGATTCGCGTGAGCTCCTCG
>JAICUE010000456.1 GCA_025936015.1 Gemmatimonadaceae bacterium | reverse complement strand
CGTCATCGGCGACGCCGGCGACGAGCGCGCGGCGTCCCGTGAGATCGATGTTGATCATGTGATGTATATCGCCAGGCGGCGCGGTCGCAGCAAGGCCGTGACGACGTGCGACGGCACGGAATATCCGTTGTAGCGCCAAGCGTCCGGCAACGGGCGCGACGCGGGCGCTTCCACTTTCGTGGAGGCAGCAAGCGGCCCGACGCCGGGCCGTTTCTCCGCGCCGTGTGCGGCAACCCGGATGCAGGGGGTTCGCATGGCAACGGTGCTCTACGTGGACGACGAGCCGGCAATCCGCCGCCTCGTCCGCCGCTGGTTCGAGCGGCGAGGCGTGACGATCATCACCGCCGAGAGCGTCGACGAGGCACGACGTGTCTTCACGGAGCATGACGTCGCCGGCGCGTTCATCGACGTCTGGCTCGGGAAGGAAACGGGCTTCGACCTCTACGCCTGGATCACCCAGCACCGGCCGCAGCTCAAGGAGCGCGTGGTCTTCATCACCGGCGACATCGACGCCGGGGTCGCCGACGGGACCGATCTCCAGGCACTCGGCCGCACCGTGATCGCGAAGCCCTTCGAGCTCGACGACCTCGACATGTTCGTGCGGCAGTGGGTCGATCGGCCGGCGCGAACGTCAGGCCGCGTCGCGGAGCAGAGCCCGTAGCCGCACCAGGCGCTAAGCGATAAGCTGTAAGCAGTCAGCGCACGGCGGAACTGCGGCGCAGTTCGACGCCGTGCGCTCCCTGCTTATTGCTTACCGCTTATCGCCGAATGTCCAGCACGATCTCGCGCAACGACGGAAACGTCGTCCATCCCGGGCCGTCGTTCGCGCGCGGACTCTGGCGGATCGCGGCGGCGGATGTGTCGAGCGGGAATCGCGTGCGGTTGCTGCGCGACGGGCCGGCGACCTTCGATGCGATGATAGGCCTCATCGAGGGCGCTCGCGAGACCGTGTCGCTCGAGAGCTACATCCTGCGCTCCGATGAAGTCGGCGAACGGTTTGCGGTCGCGCTGATCGCGGCCGCTGCGCGCGGCGTGAAGGTCAGGCTCCTCTGCGACTGGATCGGGATGCGCGGGATCTCGCGCAAGTTCATCCCGCGGCTGCGCGCGGCGAACATCGAAGTGCGCGTCTTCTCGCCGATCGGCTTTCACCGCTGGCTCGGCATCGTCCCGCGCGACCATCGCAAGCTGCTCGTCGTCGACGACACCGCCGGCATCACCGGCGGCGTCGGGCTCGGCGTCGAGTGGACCACCGGCGTCCAGAAGCGCCGCCGCTCGCGCTGGCGCGACACCGCGGTCTGCATCGAGGGGCACGCCGCGATCGACATGCGCAACGCCTTCGAGACGATGTGGCGTCGCGCGACCGGGAAGGAGCGTCGCGGTGCGCACCGCTTCGTCTCGCGCCGAGCGAGCCAGACGCACCTCGATCCGTCGACGCACGAGCCGGCGCTGGTCGGGATCATCGAAGGGGAACCGGGCCGGCTTCGCGTCGGACGCGCGCTGCAGCTGCAGGCGGTGTCGGCCGAACGTTCGATCTGGATCGCCAGTGCGTACTTCGTCCCGAGCTTCGCCGAGATCGAGGCGCTCTGCGGGGCGGCGCGCGACAACGTCGACGTCCGCATCCTCGTCCCGAGTCGGGGCGATCATCCGTGGATTCCGTGGATGACGCGGCGTACCTATCGCCGGCTGCTGATGAACGGCGTCCGGATCTGGGAATGGCAGGGCGAGATGATGCACGCGAAGACGAGCGTGGTCGACGGCCGCTGGACCCGCGTCGGCTCGACCGACTTCAATCCGTTAGGCATCTCGATCAACTTCGAGCTCGACGCCGTCATCGAGGATGCGACGTTAGGCAGCGAAGCCGAAGCGATGTTCCTCGCCGACCTCGCCAGCTCGCGCGAGATCATCCGCGCGCGTTAGGCAGCAGCGTCAGAAGCACCGGCGCCGGATGTCGCAGCCGTGCTCGACGGTCAGGCGTCGTCCCCACGCTCGAGCTCGCACGAGTATCTCCGCGTCAGCCCGATAACGCACTAACGCATCGGCCCGTCAATCTGTTCATAAAAATTGAACAGAGGTACGCTTCATGCGCTTGCACGGCGCCATCGCCGAGCGTGGTGAGTGGCCGACCACAGCCCTCCCCGATCCGAACGCCCGCGCGCCACAATGCGACAGATATCAGAGGCGAACATGCGCTGGGCAATCGGCTTGATGGGAACGGCAGCGGCTCTCGCCGCGGCGGGATGCATGAACGACACGAAAACGGCGGCGACTGACTCCGCGTCGACCACGTCGATGTCTGCGGGCGCGATCGATACCAACACCGCGGACGCAGGGGGAGTGAAACCGATGGCGATGCCTGACGACCAGATGAAGAAGGTGCTCGACGCGCACGCCGCGCTCGGCGCGAAGCCGCTCGAGACGCTGACGCCGGCGCAGGCGCGGAAGGGCCCGACTCCCGCCGACGCCGCGAAGAAAGTCGCCGCGAACGACGGGAAGTCGACCGCGCCCGACCCCGCGGTGAGCAGCGTGGATCGCACGATTCCCGGACCGGGCGGAGAGCTGCCGGTGCGCATCTACACGCCGAAGTCGGGCAGTGGTCCGTGGCCGGTCGTGGTCTACTACCACGGTGGCGGCTGGGTGATCGCGAACAAGGAAGTGTACGACGGCGGCGCGCGTGCCCTGTCGAAGCTGGCG
>JAICUE010000549.1 GCA_025936015.1 Gemmatimonadaceae bacterium | reverse complement strand
GGACGACGAGAATGTGACGAAGCTTTCGGGCGGCGAGCGCCGCCGCGTCGCGCTTTGCCGCCTGTTGCTCGACCAGCCGGATTTGCTGCTGCTTGACGAGCCGACGAACCATCTCGACGCCGAGAGCGAGGAGTGGCTGGAGCGGTTCCTCTCCGAGTTCCCGGGCACCGTCGTCGCGATCACGCACGACCGCTACTTCCTCGACAACGTCGCCAAGTGGATCCTCGAGCTCGACCGCGGGAAGGGGATCCCGTGGGAGGGGAACTACTCGAGCTGGCTCGACCAGAAGAAGAACCGGCTCGCGCAGGAGGAGAAGACGGAGAGCGCGCGCCAGCGTGCACTGCAGCGCGAGCTCGAGTGGGTGAAGATGGCGCCGCGCGCGCGGCAGGCGAAGTCGAAGAGCCGCATCCAGAAGTACGAGGAGCTCGCCGCGGAGGACACGGGGGAGAAGGTGCTCCAGCAGGAGATCACCATCCCACCACCGCCGCGGCTCGGCAACGACGTCGTCATCGCGAAGGGGTTGAAGAAGGCGTACGGCGACAAGGTCCTGTTCGACGATCTGACGTTCTCGCTGCCGCGCGGCGGGATCGTCGGCGTGATCGGGCCGAACGGCGCGGGCAAGACGACGACGTTCCGGCTGATCCTCGGGCAGGAGCAGCCGGATGGCGGCGAGCTGAAGGTCGGCGAGACGGTGACGTTGGCGTACGTCGATCAGGGTCGCGTGCTCGACCCCAACAAGACGGCGTACCAGGAAGTGAGCGAGGGACGCGACGAGATCCAGGTCGGCAACCGCGAGATCAACGCGCGGGCGTATCTGAGTCAGTTCAACTTCCGCGGCACCGACCAGCAGAAGAAGGTAGGAGACCTCTCAGGCGGGGAGAGAAATCGCCTGCATCTGGCCAAGCTGTTGAAGAGCGGCGGCAACGTCTTGCTGCTCGACGAGCCGACGAACGATCTCGACGTGGACACGCTGCGGGCGCTGGAGGAAGCGCTGCTCCAGTTCGCCGGGTGCGCGGTGGTGATCTCGCACGATCGCTGGTTCCTCGACCGGATCGCGACGCACATCCTCGCGTTCGAGGGGAACAGCGAGGTGGTGTGGTTCGAGGGGAACTTCAAGGAGTACGATGCTGACCTGCGCAGGCGGAAAGGTGCTGACGCTGACACACCACATCGTGTGACATATAAGAAGTTGGTACGAAGTTAGTTAGATCGTGCGGTCGTGGGGGACGCGCACCCAACTGCGGCTCGCATCGCGTGTCATGCCTAGGGCAAGAACTGCGATGCTCGGAGCATGTTTTGTCACGAGATTTGTCACGAACGAGGGCTCCTCGCCGGAGGGTAGAGGCCTCGTGCTTACCTTGCGGCTTGAGAGAGAGGGAGGGTCAGCCGAACGTATCGGAGAGTGCGTTCACTGGTCACAACTGCTTCGAGATGTGTCGGCAAAACCGTTTCGAGATTCCGCTCAGGAAGAGCCGCCGGCCTAAAGGGCAAGGCACTTAGCACGTTCGCTTACCCAGAAGCGAAGCGGGCGGCGTGCGCCTCGATGGCTTCGGTCGCAGCCAGCGCCGGCGGTACGAGATGGAAGGTCGGCCACGCTGGCAGTCGATCCCACGGTGCAGAGTGGCTCTTCCTCGCCGCACTGGCCGGCCTCGTGCGCGGCGCGGCAGGACGCGTTCGCCGACACGACTCGTGCCTACGCGCGCCGGTTGCACCCCGAAGTG
>JAICUE010000009.1 GCA_025936015.1 Gemmatimonadaceae bacterium | reverse complement strand
GTCTTCCAGCTCTCGATCATCGAGTACACCGAGCGGCACACCACGCTCGGCGCGTTAGGCATCGGCGGGCGGGTGCACGTCGAAGCGGATGTGATCGCGAAGCACGTACAGCGACTGTTCGCCGCGCAGCGCGCGGCGCTTTCATAGAGGGAACATGGAATCGTCCACGGCATTCGGAACCGTCGAGCAGGCGATCGCCGATATCGCGGCCGGAAAGCTGATCATCGTCGCCGACGACGAGGATCGCGAGAACGAAGGAGACCTCATCTGCGCCGCCTCGCTGGCGACGCCCCAGCTCGTGAACTTCATGATTCGCCGAGCGGGCGGGATGATCTGCCTCGCGCTCACCGGCGAACGAGTCGAACAGCTCGGCCTCGAGCCGCAGGGCTCGGAGAACACCGACGCGATGCGCACCGCGTTCACCGTCAGCATCGACGCCGCCCCGCGGTACGGCGTGACGACGGGGATCAGCGCGCAGGACCGGGCGACGACGATCCGCGTCGCCGTCGATCCGACGTCGGTCCGCGCGGACCTGCGACGGCCGGGGCACGTCCATCCGCTTCGCGCGCGGGAGGGCGGCGTCCTCCAACGCGTCGGTCACACCGAAGCGGCGGTCGATCTCGCCCGGCTCGCCGGCCTCGCGCCGGCCGGCGTGATCTGCGAGATCCTCAATGAGGATGGAACCACGGCCAAGCGCCCGCAGCTCGAGGCGTTCGCCGCCGCGCATAAGCTCACCTTCATAACGGTCGCCCAGCTCGTCGCCTACCGGCTGAAGAACGAGCGGCTCGTCCATCGCGTGGCCGAGGCGCGACTGCCGACGGAGCACGGCACGTGGCGGATCATCGGCTACAGCAATGACGTCGACAAGCACGAGCACATCGCGCTGGTGAAGGGTGATGTCAGCGGCGGGGAGGACGTGCTCGTCCGCGTCCACTCGAAGTGCCTGACCGGCGACGTCTTCCACTCCCAGCGCTGCGACTGCGGCTGGCAGCTCGACAACGCGATGGCGATGATCGAGCGCGAGGGGAAGGGAGCGATCGTGTACCTCGACCAGGAAGGGCGCGGGATCGGCCTGCTCAACAAGCTCAAGGCGTACGAGCTCCAGGACGAAGGTGCCGACACCGTCGAGGCGAACGAGCAGCTCGGGTTCAAGCCCGACCTGCGCAACTACGGCATCGGCGCGCAGATCATCCTCGACCTCGGCATCCACTCGATCCGCCCGATCACCAACAACCCGCGCAAGCTCGTCGGGCTCGAAGGCTACGGAATACGCGTCGGCGAGCGAGTGCCCATCATCCAGCCGGAGCACGACGAGAACTCGGGCTACCTGAGGGTGAAGCGCGACAAGCTCGGGCACCTGCTGGCCTCGTAGCGTCCGTTCTTCCGCTATTTTACAGCCGATCGTCGTGCGACAACTACGTGTCCTGGAACCAACGAGCATGGCCGAGTTTGCCGGAGAGCCTAACGGCGCGGGGCGGCGATTCGCCGTGGTCGCGAGCCGCTTCAACGAACAGATCACCGAAAAGCTCGCCGCCGGTGCGGTCGACGCCCTCATGCGCCACGGTGCCGCCTTCGACGACGTCGACATGGTCTGGGTTCCGGGGGCGTGGGAGCTGACCGCGGCCGTCAGGCGGCTGCTCGCCAGCGACCGGTATGACGCGATCGTCGCGTTAGGCGCGGTGATCCGCGGGGACACCCCGCACTTCGACTACGTCGCCGGCGAAGCCTCGCGCGGGCTCGCTGATGCGAGCGCCGAGTTCGACAAGCCGATCGGGTTCGGGCTGCTCACCTGCGACACCGTCGAGCAGGCCGAAGCACGCGCCGGTGGCGCGCACGGCAACAAGGGGTGGGATGCGGCGCTCGCCGCCCTCGAGATGGCCGACCTGTTCGACCGCCTCGACGCCGGCAGCGACGATGCGGATTGAATCACGCGCCCGTTCACGCGCATTGCAGGCGCTCTACGCATGGGACATGCGGCCGGGACAGTCGCTCGAACGCGTCGCGGCCACCGTGTGGGACGATCTCTCGGTGCCGCCGGAAGAGCGCGCGATCGCCAACCGGATCGTCCGCGTCGTCTTCGCCGACAGCGGAAAGATCGACCGCGAGCTCGAAGCGGTCACGACGAACTGGCGCCTCGAACGGTTAGGCGCGATCGACCGCGCCGTGCTGCGGCTCGCGGCCGCCGAGCTGGCGGGCGGCGAGACGCCGCCGAAGGTCGTCATCCAGGAGGCCGTGCGGCTGGCCGAGCGGTATGGATCGGTGCAGAGCGCGCGCTTCGTGAATGGGATCGTCGACGCGCTCGCGCGGCGGATGGGCCGCCTCTGATGCCGTTGCAAAAGGGCGCGCGTTAGTGCGGCTCCTCGTCGTCAACTGGCAGGACCGCGAAAACCCCCAGGCCGGCGGTGCGGAACTGCACCTGCACGAGATCTTCGGGCGCATCGCACAGAGCGGACATGAGGTCACGCTCCTCTGCTCGGGCTGGGACGGTGCGCCGACGCGGGTGGTGCTCGACGGCATCGACGTCCATCGCGTCGGCACCCGCTACAGCTTTCAGCTCCTCGCCCACCGCTATTACAAAGCGCACTTCGCCGCGGCCGGCCACGACGTCCTCATCGAGGACGTCAACAAGATCCCGCTTTACACGCCCCTCTGGGGCGCACGCCGCAACGTGACGGTCGTGCCCCACCTGATGGGCACGACGGTGTTTCGCGAAGCGCCGCTGCCGATGGCCGCGATGGTCTGGCTGGCCGAGCGTCCCTTTCCGTTGATCTACCGGAACACGCCGTTCGAGGCGATCAGCGAGAGCACCCGCGACGATCTTGCCCAGCGGGGAATACCTCGCGGCAGCGTGCGGGTGATCTACTGCGGCGTCGACTGGAAGCGCTACACCCCCGCGCCCGGGCAGCGCTCGGCCCGTCCGCTGTTCGCCTATCTCGGGCGACTGAAGCGCTATAAGGGCGTCGACATCGTGATCAGGTCGTTCGCCGCGCTCGGCCGAAGCGACGCAACGCTCGAAATTGCCGGGACGGGCGACTACCGCCCCGCGCTCGAAGCACTGGTGCGTTCGCTTGACCTCGATGACCGTGTACGGTTTCTTGGGTTCGTGAACGACGCGGAAAAGCTCTCGTTGCTGCGTCGCGCATGGGCGCTCGCATTCGCGTCGCCGAAAGAGGGCTGGGGGATCACGAATCTCGAGGCCGCCGCCTGCGCGACGCCGGTCGTGGCATCAGACTCGCCGGGGTTGAGGGAGTCCGTCCGCGATGGCGAGACCGGGCTGCTCGTTCCGCACGGTGATGTAGCGGCAATGGGACGCGCGATGGCACGCATCGCGGCAGATCGTGCGCTCGTGGATAGCTTTGGACAGGCGGGGCGCACCTTCGCCGAGAGCTTTACGTGGGAGCGCGCGGCGCAGGAGACGCTGGCGCATCTCGAGGAAATCGTCGCGCGGCCGCGGTAGCTGTCGGCAGTAGTGTCATTCGACGGAGGAACGACGATGGAGCTGGTGCTGCATTCGCATAACGCTACCGTATCCGATGTGATCAGGGAACGGGCCGAGCGGCTCGTTCGTCGCCTTGCGCCGCGCTTCGGACGTGTCGTCGATGCGACCGTGCGCTTCGCCGATGACGGACCGGTGCGCCGCGTCGAAATCGAACTGCATGCGAATGGCGGACGCCGCGCGATCGGCGCCGGGACCGGCCGGCACTTCGGTCCCGCGCTCGCGCATGCCGGCGCCGCGCTTCGCGCCCAGCTCGAGCACGGCAAGCGCACCCGACGCGAGCGGTCGCGTGATGCGGCCGCTCTTCCCCTCGCCAACGCCTCGTGACGGCACCCGTAACGGTTGGACGACTCTTCGATTCGCTCCGTGAGCGACTAGGCCTCGAGTTGCTGAGCAACGACGCCGGATTGACGCGCGAGATCGTCAGCCCGGAGGCGTCGAGTCCCGGGCTCGTGCTCGCCGGTTACGTCGAGCGGTTCGTGCCTAACCGTGTGCAGGTGCTCGGCGAGACCGAGATCAGCTACCTCGCCTCGCGCGAGCGCGACCTGCGGCATCAGGTGGTGAGCGCATTCTTTTCGTTCGCCGTGCCGGTGGTGTTCGTCACGAAGGGACAGGAGCTGCCATCGGGGTTGCTCGAGGCAGCGAATCGCGCCGGCGTCGCGATCCTTCGCTCGCCGCTGAAGACGAACGAGTTCTATCGCCGCCTCAAGCCGTGGCTCGAGGACGAGTTCGCGCCGCAGACGACGCTGCATGGCTCGCTCGCGGATGTCTTCGGTGTCGGCCTGCTCTTCATCGGGAAGAGCGGCATCGGAAAATCCGAGTGCGTGCTCGATCTCGTCGAGCGCGGGCACCGCCTGGTGGCTGACGACGTCGTGATGGTGAAGCGTCGCGGCAACGACGTGCTGATCGCGCGCGGCCACGAGATGCAGCGGCACTACATGGAAGTTCGCGGCATCGGCCTGATCGACGTCCCGGCGATCTTCGGCGTGCGCTCCGTCAGGCAGCAGAAGCGCATCGAGGTCGTCGTGCAGCTCGAGGAATGGTCGCACGACGTCGTCGTCGACCGGACAGGACTCGAATACGAGACGACGACGATTCTCGACGTCGAGCTGCCGAAGATTCGCGTCCCGCTGAATCCCGGCAAGAACATAACGGTGCTCGCGGAAGTGATCGCGTTGAACCTCCTGCTCCGTTACAGCGGGATCAATGCGGCCGAGCTGTTCAACGAGCGATTGATGGCGCGGATGAATGCGGCGAACGCGCCGGCCAAGGCGCCCGGCGCGCGCGCCGGACGGACGTCGGTGCGCAACTACCTGATCGAGGACGATGAATAGCCCGGAACAGCCGATCCGCGCGGTAGTCGCGGCGCATGGTGAACTCGCCCTCGGGCTGGTGTCCGCGGTCGACCGGATCACCGGTCGCGGCGGATTGCTCGAGGCGCTGACCAACTCCGGCATCGGCGCCGATCAGATGGAGGCACTGGTGCGGGAGCGCATCGAGCGCGACGGAGTGCGCGCGATTTTCACCGATCTTCCGAGCGGCAGCTGGACGATGGCGGCGCGCCGGGCGATGCGCGGCAACGACGAGGTCGTGCTCGTGACGGGCGTCAACCTCGCCGCGCTGCTGGAGTTCGTCATGCGCGACGATCTCGATCCGGCCGCGGGCGCGCGCGCGTGCGTCGACCGTGCGCGGGCGGCGATCGGTGCGATCGGCGGGGGTCCGCGTGCCGCTTGAGCTCTGCCGCATCGACGACCGGCTGATCCACGGGCAGGTCGTGCTCGGCTGGGGCCAGCAGATGCAGCTCGGCTTCATCGTGCTCGTCGACGACGAAGTCGCCGAGAGCGACTGGGAGCGGGAGCTCTACCGCATGGGTGTTCCGCCGGAAGTCGAGGTCATCTTCGAGACGGTCAAGGGCGCGGCGGGCCGGCTCGCCGAATTCCAGAACGACCCGCGGCCCGGCATCCTTCTCACCGGCGACGTCGAGTCGATGGCGCGTCTGGTGAGCATGTGCTCGGTGCTGCGCGCGGTGAACCTCGGCGGCATCCACCACAAGAACGGCCGCGTGCAGCGCCTGCGTTACGTCTTCCTCACGCCGGAAGAGGAGAACGCGTTGCGCGCACTCGAAGCGCAGGGGGTCGCGGTCACCGCTCGCGATGTCCCCGGCGCGCGACCGGTCCCGCTGTCCGACGTGCTGTCGGGGAAGGCCGAGTAGATGACCCCGGTCCCCCTCCTACCACTCACCCTGCTCGGCGCCGTGCTCGGGCTCGACGCGGTGAGCTTTCCGCAGGCGATGCTCTCGCGGCCGATCGTCGCTGCCACGTTAGGCGCGGCGGTGACGGGGGACATGACGTCGGGGCTGCTCGCCGGCGCGACGCTGGAGCTGGTCGCGCTCGAGACGCTGCCGGTCGGTGCATCGCGCTATCCGGAGTGGGGATCGGCGTCGGTGGTCGCGGGGGCGTTGATCGGGGCGTACGGAGAGATCTCGCCGGGATCGCTGTCAATGGCGCTGTTCGCGGCGATCGCGACGGCCTGGATCGGCGGATGGACGATGGTGCAGCTCCGCGGCACCAACGCGGCGATGGCCCGCCGCCTCCGGCCGGCGATCAATGCCGGCAATCCGCACGCGGTGGTCGGACTCCAGTTCGCCGGGCTCCTCGCCGACTTCCTGCGCGGCGCGCTGCTCACGCTCGTGGCACTGATCGTCTTCGAGCCGCTGATGCACGCAGCGTTAGGCATCTGGGGGGCGAACCCCCGCTACTCGCGCGCGGTCTCGGTCGGCGTGGCGGCCGCGGTCGCGTCGGGGGCGGTGTGGAAGCTCTTTCGCAGCACCGCCGGGGCGCGCTGGTACCTGCTCGGCGGGTTGGCGCTCGGACTGCTGGCGATGGTGTTCACGTGACCGCGCCGCGCCGGGCAACTCCCCGCGGGCTTCCCGCGCTCGCCGCGCCGACGCTCCCTGTCGTCACGCGGATCGAGATCGCGCTTCGCCTGTTCATGATCCAGAGCGCGTGGAACTACGAGCTGCTGTTAGGCAACGGCGTCGGCTTCTGCATCGAGCCGGCGCTCCGGCGGCTGCCGGGCGGGAAGGGCGGACCGGCGTATCGCGATGCGCTCGCGCGGGAAAGCCAGTACTTCAACGCGCACCCCTATCTCGCGGCGGTGGCGGTTGGCGCCCTCGCGCGGGCCGAGCTCGAGGGCGCGCAGCCGGCGCGCATCGATCGCTTCCGCACGGCGCTGTGCGGCCCGCTCGGGAGCGTCGGCGACCGGCTGGTCTGGGCGGGGTGGCTGCCTTTCTGCTCGCTGCTCGCGCTCGCGGCGTACGGGGTCGGCGCCGGCCCGTTGACGGTCTTGCTGCTTTTCCTCGGGCTGTACAACCTGGGGCACGTTGCACTGCGGGCGTGGGGGCTGTCGGTCGGCTGGCGCAACGGGATGCGCGTCGCCGGCTCGCTGGCGACGCCGGTGCTGCGCGAGGGGCCGGCGCACCTCGCGCGGGCCGCCGCGCTTCTCGCCGGGATCGCGCTGCCGCTCGCGTTAGGCAGGGCGATCGGCCCGGGACGCGCGATTCTCGGCGCCGTCGTGATAATCGTCGCGGTGATGGGAGCGCTCGCCGCGCGGCTCCCGGTCTGGCTGCAGGGGTGGCGGCTCGCGCTCGGTGTGCTCGCGGTCTGGATCGCTTACTCGCTCGCAACCTACACGGTGGTTCGATGAACGCTGAACGCTCCGTCCGGATCGCCAATCGCAACGGGATTCACGCGCGCCCCGCGGCCGAGATCGTGAAGGTCGCGGCGAAGTTCAAGAGCGAGATCGTCCTCGTCCGCGACGACCTCGAGGTCAACGGCAAGAGCATCATGGGCGTTATGATGCTGGCTGCTGAATTCGGGTCCACGCTCGCCATCCGCGCTGCCGGCGATGACGCCGACGCAGCGGTGGAGGCAATCGCCACCTGCATCGCCAACAAGTTCGGGGAGCACTAGTGGAGCGAACGCTCACCGGTATTCCGGCCGCGCCGGGGATCGCCGTCGGGCCCGTGTATCTCCTGCGCTGGGAGGTGCCCGAGGTCCGCTACCGCATCATCACCGACGAGCAGGTCCCGCACGAGATCGGCCGGCTCCACGAAGCGCTCGAGCGGGCGAAGGCGCGCCTGCACCAGGTCCGCGAGCGCGCCGAGCATCATGCGGGCACGGACGAAGCCGCGATCTTCGACGTCCAGGCATCGATCCTCGAGGACACTGAGCTGATCGGCGCCGTCGAGGCGTACATCCGCCAGAATCTCGGCGCCGAGAAGGCGTTCGACCTCGTGATGCTCGACTGGCGGCGGCACTTCGCCGGCGCGACGTCGTCGATGCTGCGCGAACGCGTTGGCGATCTCACCGACCTGCACATCCGCGTCCTCTCGATCCTGCTCGGGTTGCCCGATCACGATCCGGTCGACTTGCCGAAGGGTTCGGGCGCGATCCTCGTCACCCACGACCTCACGCCGAGCCTGACGGTGCAGCTCGATCGCGAGGCGATCGTCGCGATCGCGACCGATGCCGGAACGCGCACCTCGCACGTCGCGATCCTCGCGCGGTCGTTAGGCCTGCCGGCGGTGGTCGGCTTGCGAGACATCACGTCGCGCCTGACCGGCAAGGAGAAGCTCATCCTCGACGGCACCGCGGGGATCATCGTCGTCGATCCATCGCCGGAGGAGATCGAGACCTATCGCACTCGCGCACTGCGCGAGGTCCAGGAGGATGACGAGCTGCGCGCGCTGGCCCACGTCGAGTCGGTGACGCTCGACGGCGTGCCGATCACGATCCGGGCGAACGTCGACCTGCCTGACGAAGCCGAGGTCGCGGCGACGAGCGGCGCCGACGGCGTCGGCTTGATGCGTACCGAATTTCTCGTCGTCGGCCGGACGACGATGCCCGACGAGGACGAGCAGTACCGCGCCTATCGCCGCGTCCTCGAAGCATTCCGCGGGCAGACGGTCGTGATCAGGACATTCGACATCGGCGGCGACAAGCTGCCCGTCGGCGGATTCCCGAGCGAGGCCAACCCGTTCCTCGGCTGGCGCGCGATCCGGATGTGCCTCGACCAACCGGAAATGTTCAAGACGCAGCTGCGCGCGCTGCTGCGGGCAGCGGCGCATGGCGACCTTCGCATCATGCTGCCGCTGGTCGTCACCCGCGACGAGGTGCAGCAGGCGCGGACGCTGATGGCCGAAGCGGTCGACGAGCTGGCGCGGCGGAGCGCCGAGTTCCGCGCCGACGTGCCGTTAGGCATCATGATCGAGACCCCGGCGGCGGCGGTATCGTCCGATACGCTGGCGAAGGACGTGAGCTTCTTCAGCATCGGCACCAACGACCTCGTCCAGTATACGCTGGCCGTCGATCGCGGCAACGCGAACCTCGCCTCGCGGTTCACCGCGCTGCATCCCGCCGTGCTGAAGCTGATTCACCGCACCGTGACGGTCGGCGAGCAGTATGGGCTCGACGTCTCGGTCTGCGGAGAGATGGCCTCGCAGCCATTGATGGCCTATGCGCTCCTCGGGCTCGGCGTCCGCAGTCTCAGCGTGTCGCCGCGCGGAGTGCCGTTGATGAAGCGCATCGTGCGGGCGGTGCGGATCGACGACGCCGCGCGCTCGGCCACCGCTGCCCTCGCGTGCGCGACGGCGGCGCTGGCGGAGATGGAGCTGCGCCGCGGACTCTCGGCGGCGTTGACGAGCCATGCGTCGGCCGGCGACGGGTTGCTCGGCGTGAGCCATTCCATCTAGATTCGACAGGATGCAGCCGCGGTGGCGCGCCTCGCCACGCGGCTGTCGTGCTTTCTCTCTTCAACACCCGAGGACCGCGGTGCCCGTTCGTCGCCTGTTCACTTCCGAGTCCGTCACCGAAGGACATCCCGACAAGATCGCCGACCAGATCTCCGACGCGATTCTCGACGCGATCATCGCCGATGATCCCGCGGCACGCGTTGCCTGCGAGACGCTGGTCACGACCGGCCTCGCCTGCGTCGCCGGCGAGATCACGACGAAGACCTACGTCGACATCCCGCGCATCGTGCGCGGGACGATCGAGCGCATCGGCTACACCGACGCGAGCTTCGGCTTCGACTCGAAGACCTGCGCCGTGATCAACAGCATCGGCACCCAGTCGCCGGACATCGCGATGGGCGTCGACACCGGCGGCGCGGGCGACCAGGGGATGATGTTCGGCTACGCGACCGACGAGACGGACGAGCTGATGCCGCTCCCGATCGTTCTCGCGCACCGCATCACCCGCAAGCTGTCCGAGGTGCGCCGCACGAAAGGGTTCGAGTGGCTCCGCCCCGATGGCAAGTCGCAGGTGACGGTGCTGTATGAGGACAACATGCCGGTGCACGTCGACACAGTCGTCCTCTCGACGCAGCACGCCGGCTCGATCTCGACCGCGAAGCTCCGCCGCGAGATCGCCGAGGAAGTGATCGAGCCGTCGATCCCCGACGAGTTCCGTCCGAAGAAGAAGATGACGGTGCACATCAACCCGACCGGTCGCTTCGTCGTCGGCGGCCCGCAGGGCGACGCCGGCCTCACCGGCCGCAAGATCATCGTCGACACCTACGGCGGGATGGGACGTCACGGCGGCGGCGCCTTCAGCGGCAAGGACCCGAGCAAGGTCGATCGCTCCGCCTGCTATGCCGCGCGCTGGGTCGCGAAGAACATCGTCGCCGCCGGACTCGCGAAGCGCTGCGAGGTGCAGGTCGCCTACGCGATCGGCGTCGCCGAGCCGGTATCGGTGTCGGTCGATACGTTCGGCACCGGTGAAGTTCCGGAGAGCGTCATCACCGATGCAGTGCTCGACGTGTTCGACCTCACGCCACGCGGCATCATCTCGGCGCTCGACCTGCGCAAGCCGATCTACTCGGCGACGGCCGCCTACGGCCACTTCGGTCGCAATCCGGAAAAGGGCAACTACAACGGCGTGAAAGCGACGACGTTCACCTGGGAAAAGACCGACCGGGCCAGCGCGCTGAAGAAGGCGGTCCGCTGAAGGACGGCTTCAGGCGGTAAGCGGTAAGCAGGCAGCGGACGGCGCGAGTGCATCGGCACTTCAACGCCGTCCGCTGCCTGCTTGTAGCTTACCGCTTACAGCCGCTGCCAGCTCGGAACTCCCTTCGCGCACCGGGTTAGATTTCACGTATGATGGTCGAAGTCGTCGTCGCGCGCCTCGGCGTGGACCAGAGCAATCAGAGCTTCGTCGTGATCCTGCGTGAGCGGGAAGGGAAGCGGCTGCTCCCGATCTGGATCGGCCAGCCGGAGGCCGAGTCGATCGTGATGCAGATGCAGGACATCAAGCGCGCCCGGCCGCTGACCCACGATCTCTGCAAGAGCATCATCGTCGGATTGGGTGGAGTGCTCCGCCGGGTGCAGATCACCCGCGTCGAGAAGAACACCTACTACGCCGAGATGCATCTGTTCCGCGCCGATGACATCGTCCGCGTCGACGCGCGGCCGTCGGACAGCATCGCGATCGCGCTCAGGCTCGGCGCCGGGATCTATGCCGACGAATCGCTCCTCACCGATCCCGACGAGGAAGAAGAAGAGGACGACGACGCACCGTCGTTCCCGATACAATCCGACGCCGCCGAGGACCTGAGCGCCGAGCAGCTGAAGCGCTACCTCGAAGCGCTGCGTCCCGAGGACTTCGGCAAGTTCAACCCGTGACCGTGCGCACGGCTCGGCAGCTGGTGCGGTGCCTGACGATCGTTGCCGCGCTGCTGCTGCCGGGCGTGTTGCTGGCACAGCGTGGAACGTGGCTCGTCGAGGGGCGCGTGATGCGGCCGCACGCGAACCAGCAGGATCCACTGCCCGTTCCGTCGATCAGGGTCACGCTTCATCAGGTGACGCGCGCCGGCGGTCACCCGCTCGACTCGATGGTCACCGATCGCGACGGCCGTTTTTCCTTTCGCTACCCGGCACCGGCCGACACCACCGCGATCCACTTCGTGTCGGTCAGCTACTCGGGAATCACCTACTTCTCCGCGCCACTGCGGAATCCGATCGTGCGCGGCGAAGATGCCGACCTCACCGTGTTCGACACGACGAGCCGGCCCGTCACCATCACGCAGCGCGGACGCCACATCGTCGTTTCGGCCCCGGCCGCGAATGGCACGCGCTCGGTGATCGAGGTGTTCGAGCTCTCGAACGACACGTCGGTCACCCGGATCGCGGCGCCCGACGGCAGCACCTGGACGGGCGGAATTCCGGCGTCCGCGCGTGAGTTCCACGTCGGCGACGGCGACATCTCCGCCGACGCGGTCACGGCGAAGGATGCGCGCGTCGACGTCGTCGCGCCGATCGCACCGGGGCTCAAGCAGCTGTCCTTCTCCTACGATCTCCCGCCTAACGCGTTCCCGCTGAGCATCCCCGCCGAGCACCACACCGACGTGCTCGAAGTGCTGGTCGAGGACAGTCTCGGCGTCGCGAGCGGGGCGGGTCTCTCCGAGGTCGATCCGGTGAACGTCGATGGCCGGCGCTTCCGGCGGTTCACCGCTCGCGACGTCGCGCCGACGAACGTCATCCGGATCGTCATCGCGACGCCGCCGCGGATCTCGCGCGGGGCGTTCATCGCCATCGTCGCACTCGCGTTAGGCGCGGCGATGCTGGTCGTCCTCGCGCGGACCACCTGGCGCGCCCGGCGGGCGACGAACAGCGCCGGCTACGAACCACCGTGGGCGCGCGATCCCGACGCGATCGCCCGGCGGATCGCGACGCTCGACGCAGAATTCGAACGCGACGCGGCGCCATCGCCGGAAGCGCGCGAGACGTATGAGTTGAAGCGCGCCGACCTCAAGGCGCGACTTGCCGACGCGATTGCGCAGCGCGGCGGCGCGGAGTAGATTCGACGGACAATTGAACTCGCGGACGGGAGCCACGGAAACCGGTGCAACGCCGGTGCGGCCCCGCCACTGTAACGGGCAGACACGCACGCTCACACGCCACTGACTCAGCCACTGGGGTCGGGAAGGCGAGCGATGCGGCCCGGAGCCAGGAGACGACTCGTCGTCCGCGCCACTACCGATCCTCGGGGGAGGAATCGTGGCGACCATGCGCGCACCGTCAGGGCGCGTCGTGCATCGTTCCGGGCGCCTCCGCCATCCATGGAGGTGCCCGTTGTCGTTTCCGCGCGTCGTCGTCGCCGCGTCGCTCGATGCGATGTTCGCCGTGAGCCTTGCCGCGGCCTGCGCGCCGCGCGGCGACTCCGGCGCGGCACGCGACAGCGCGCGACCGGTCGCGTCGGCGTCCCGCGTCGTCGACGATTTCGGCGACACGGTCGCGCTGACACCGGCGTCGAGAATCGCCTCGCTCAACCCGACGACGACGGAGCTCTTCTACGCGTTGGGCGCGGCCGGACGGCTCGTCGGCCGCGACAGCTACGACGAATGGCCGGCCGCGGCGAAGTCCCTCGACGATCTCGGTCCCGGGCTCGGCCCAAACGTCGAGAAGATCCTCGCCGCGCATCCGGACGTCGTCGTCCTCTACGCCTCGAACGAGAACCGCGGCGCTGCACGGGCGCTGCGCGCGGCCGGGGTGCGGGTGGTCGGTTTCAAGATCGACCGGATCGCTGACTTCCGCCGGGCGGCCATGACGTTAGGCGCGCTCGCCGGCGACACCGCGGCCGGGCGCATCGTCGCCGACAGCGTCGAGCGGACGCTCGATCGGATCCGCCAGGCGACGGCCGCGCTCCCGCACCCGCGGGTGCTCTGGTATCTCTGGGACAACCCGATCCTCGTCCTCGGCGGCGGAAGCTACCAGAGCGAGCTGCTCGCGATCGCCGGCGGTGACAACGTGTACGCCGATCGGCCCGAGGCCGCCGCGTCGGTCTCGCTCGAGGATGTGCTGCGCCGCGACCCGGCCGTCATCCTCGTCGATCCGGGAAAGGCGAACCTCCTCCGCACCAGTCCGCGCTGGCGCGACGTCGCCGCGGTCCGCGACGGCCGGGTCTACGAGATCGACGACGCGCTCCTCAACCGCCCCGGCGTGACGTTAGGCATGGCGGCGCGCTCGCTCGCCCGCATCCTCCACCCGGGGTGGACGGGGCCGTGACGCGCCGCTTCGCGGTCGTGATCGCGCTGGCGACGTTGCTCCTCCTCGCCGTCGCGATTGTCGGCGTGGCGTCGGGCACGATTTCCCTCGCGCCCGGCGCCGTCCTCCGCGCGATCGGCGGGCGCGGCGACCCGCTGACCGTCACCGTTGTCCGCGAGCTCCGGCTGCCGCGCGTCGCGCTCGCCGCGCTGGTCGGCGCGGGGCTCGCGATGTCGGGTACCGCGCTTCAGGCCACGCTGCGGAACCCGCTCGCCGAGCCCTACCTGCTCGGCGTGTCCGGCGGCGCGGCGGTCGGCGCGGTGCTGGCCGTCGTCGCCGGCGTCGCCGGCGTCGCCGGCGCGGCGCTCCTTCCACTCGCCGCGTTCGCCGGTGCCGTCGCGGCGGTGGCAGTCGCACTGCTCGTCGCCCGGGCAGCGGGAGGACGCGCCGATGGGCGCGTGCTGCTCATGGCCGGCGTCGTCGTCGGCGCGTTCGCGAACGCCGCCATCATGATCGTCCTCGCCAACGCGCCCGCCGACGCGATCCGCAACGCGACATGGTGGATGATGGGATCCGTCGGCGGTGCCGAGTGGACCGGGGTTCGCGCGCTCGCGATCTACGTCGCGATCGGCGGCGGTATCCTCTGGGCGAATGCGCTGGACGTCGACGCGCTCATGCTCGGCGACGAGCCCGCTGCTGCGCTCGGCGTGCGCGTCGAGCGCACCACGCGGCTCGTCTATCTCGTCTCGGCGCTGCTCGCTGCCGCGACGGTGAGCGCGGCCGGATTGATCGGCTTCGTCGGATTGGTGGTACCGCATCTCGCCCGGGCGACTGGACTGCGGACGCAGCGGCCGCTGCTCGCCGCCGCCGCGCTCATCGGCGCCGCGCTGGTGGTCGCCGCCGACGTCGTCGCGCGGATCGCGATGCCACCGGCCGAGCTCCCGTTAGGCGCGGTCACCGCGCTGATCGGCGTCCCGTTCTTCCTCACGCGGCTGCGGACGCTCCGCTGATGATCGCCTTCGACGCCGTCGCCGCCCGATATCCGCGCCAGGCTGCGCTCGCCCTCGATGGCGTGACGGTCGCCGCGCCGGCCGGGCAGATCACCGCCGTCGTCGGGCCTAACGGCAGCGGCAAGAGTACGCTCGTGCGCGCGCTGCTCGGCACGATCCCGCTCGAGCGCGGGACGATCGGGATCGCCGGCACCGACGTCGCGACCCTGACGCCCCGCGAGCGGGCGCGCCGCGTCGCCGTCGTGCCACAGCGGGAGAATGCGACATTCGCGCTTCCGGTTCGTGAGCTCGTCGCGTTCGGCCGGCACCCGCACCTCGGCGGCTTCTCCGGGTGGAGCAGCACCGATGACGACGCCGTGAATGCGGCGATCGCCGCGGCCGGGGTCGCGCATCTCGTCGATCGCAGCAGCGACGAGATTTCCGGCGGCGAGTGGCAACGCGTCCGCATCGCTCGCGCCCTCGCCCAGCAGGCGAAGGCGCTCGTGCTCGATGAGCCGACGACCTTTCTCGACATCGCCCACGAGATGAGCGTGTTCGAGCTGCTCGCCTCGCTCGCCGCCGGCGGGATCGCGGTGCTGCTCGTCAGCCACCAGCTCAACCTCGTCGCCCGCTTCGCCGCGCAGATCGTGCTGCTTCATAACGGTGCAGTCGCTGCCGCCGGCACCCCCGACGACGTGATGCGCGGCGACATCCTCGAGCGCGTCTACGAATGGCCGGTCGTCGTCACCCGCGACCCAGCGGTCGGCGCGCCATCTCTTGTTCCGCTCCGCGGCCGCCGCCCCTGATCTCATCCTCTTCACCCAATGTCTCATAAATCCGCGCTGCTTTCCCGCTGCCTGACGATCGTCGTGCTGGTTTCCCCGGTGTCGACGATCCGGGGACAAGCGAAGGCCGACACCGTCGCGCTCTCGCCGGTGATCGTGACCGCCGAGCGTGTACCGACGCCGGCGAAGGTCTCAACGGCTTCGACGACGGTCGTCACCGGCGCCGAGCTGCGCGCGCGTGGCGTCGTGACCGTGGTCGACGCGCTGCGTACCGTGCCCGGTGTGACGGTCTCGCAGACCGCGGGGCCGGGCTCCCAGGCCTCGCTCTTCCTCCGCGGCGGGAACAGCAACTTCGCCAAGGTCCTGATCGACGGCGTGCCGGTCAACTCGCCGGGCGGTGCACTCGACCTCGCGACGCTGACCACCGACAACATCGACCGGATCGAAGTCCTCCGCGGGCCGGCGAGCGCGCAGTACGGCTCCGACGCGATGACCGGCGTCGTCCAGATTTTCACGCGACGCCAGCCGGGAACCAACGTCGCGGCCAGCGTCGCCGACCGCGATCGCCAGTACGATCTCACCGCCGGATCGGCGGCCAGCCGCCAGGTCGGGGGCGCGGCCCGCCTGCGCGCATCGTTAGGCGGCGGGATCCACCGCGGCAACGGCTTCCTCCCGTTCAACAACCAGTTCCGCAATGCGACCGCGAACGCACTGGTCGGTATCGCCGGCGCCAGGGGCGAGGCATCGCTCACCTCGAGCTACGGCGACGCGCGCTACAATTATCCGACCACCGGCAGCGGCATCCCGACTGACTCGAACGCGTACACCGGCTCCAACCGGGTGACGTTAGGCGCATCGGGCAGCTGGCGTGTCAGCAGGATCATCGCGGCCCGCGCGCTGCTCAGCCGCGCGGATACGCGCGCGCTCTCCGACGACCGCGCCGATGGCCCGAGCGACACCCTCGGCTTCTACAGCCGCTCGCACGGCCGCGCGCTTCGCCGGAATGCGGACGTCGAGCTCATCGCGACGCTTCCCGCGACGATCACCGCGGGCTTCGGCGGCGCGGTCGAGGGGCAGCGAGTGGAGTCGCGTGGCTGGTCGCAGTTCCAGACCTTCGCCCCGGCGGTGACCGCGTTCGACGAGACGCGCACCAATCGCGCGTTGTACGCGCAACTGAGTGCCGGACGTTCCCTCCTCGCTGCCGACGCGAGCGGGCGTCGCGAGCGGCTCGATAATGGGCGATTCGTGAACACCGGGCGACTCGGCGTTGCATCGGAGCTCTTTCGCGGGACCGTGCTTCGGGCAAGCATCGGCACCGCGTTCAAGGAGCCGGCGTTCGATGAGATGTTCGACGGACCCTTCAGCATCGGCGCGCATGACCTGCGCCCGGAACGGACTCGATCGCGCGAGGTGGGCGCCGAGTCGCGCGTGGCGAACGGAAGGCTCACGTTCGGCGTGACCGCGTTCGACCAGCACTTCGCCGATCTCGTCCAGTATCGGGTGGTCGACCATTCCGCCGACCCAACGACGCCCGACTACTACAACGTCGTCGCCGCACGGGCGAGCGGATGGGAGCTCGAAGCACGTGCGCTGCCAGTCGCCCCGCTGGCGCTGCACGGGAGCTACTCGTTCCTCCACACCGAGGTCACCAACGAAGGGAACGGCGGCTTCGGTGCCGTCGCCAACGGCAAACCGCTGCTCCGCCGTCCGCGCCGAAGCGCGGCGATGGACGCGATCCTGACGACGCGGCGCGCGACGGTCAGCGCCACCGTCGACCGTGTCGGCGCGCGTGACGATTACGACTACGGATTTCCCGGAGGCCGCGTCCGACTCGCGCCGTATACGCTGCTCGGAGCTGCGGCAGAGATCCCGGTCGTTGTTGCGAACGCGCGTCGATGGGGCGTCGCCCTCACCGCGCGAGGCGAGAACCTCACCGACCGCGCGTACGAGAACGTCTATGGATTTCGCACGCCGGGGCGGATGGTGTTCGTCGGTGTCCGGATCCACGAATGACCGGGCGCTCCTCGCCCATCGTTTCACGCGCGGCGTCGGGTGCCCGCGAGTAATTTTCACGGATGCCGCTCCTCGTCACCGATGCGATCGTGTTGCATGGGATGGAATACCTCGAGTCGTCGCGCATCCTCCGCCTCATCACTCGTGATGCAGGGGTGCAGGCGGTGATCGCGAAGGGGGCGCGCCGGCCGCGCAGCCGTTTTGGTTCGGCGCTCGATCTCTTCGCGCAGGGAAGCGCGCAGCTGCTCACGAAGCCTGGCCGCGACTTGCAAACGCTCACCAGCTTCGACGTGACCCGGTCGCGCGGCGCGCTCGCGGCAGACCTCGACCGCTTCACCGGCGCGGCGGCAATCGCCGAAATCGTGCTGCGCTTCGCTCACGACGATTCCGGACCCGAGTTCTTCGACATCGTCGAACACGCGCTCGACGACGTCGCCGCCGCACCCCCCGGCGCTGGGCGCGAGCGGACGATCGGCGCGATCTGGCGGATCGTCGGAGCGTTAGGGTTCGCCCCGTCGCTCGACGACTGCAGCGTCTGCCATTCGCCGGTCGCGGTGGGTGACGCAGTGCTCTTTCACCATCGCGCCGGCGGCATCCTCTGCGATCGCTGCGCATCGAGCCATGGCGGCGGCCGCGCCATCCCGCGCGACGCGCTCGACGCCCTCCGCGCCTGGCTCGGCGGCAGCGACTCGCTCGCGTTAGGCGGACGCGAGGCGCGCGCCCATCAGCGGCTGCTGCACGAGTTCGTGCGCGAGCATCTCGCCGACGGCCGCGCGATCCGCGCGTTCGACGCGTGGGCGACGTCGGCGGGCGAGGGATGAGCCGGCCGCGATCGAACGCGACGCGCGAGGCTCGGTCATGATCATCGGCACCGCCGGCCACATCGACCACGGCAAGACGACGCTCGTCCGCGCGCTCACCGGCGTCGACACCGATCGCCTTCCCGAGGAAAAGAAACGCGGGATCACCATCGAGCTCGGCTTCGCGCCGCTCGAATTGCCGGCCGTCGGTGTCGCCGGGGTGGTGGACGTGCCCGGCCACGAGGCGTTCGTCCGCACGATGCTCGCCGGGGCGACCGGGATCGATCTCGCGCTGCTCGTCGTCGCGGCGGACGAGGGGATGATGCCGCAGACGCGCGAGCACCTCCCGCTCCTCGACGCGCTCAGGATCCGCGACGGGATCGCGGTCGTGACGAAGGTCGACGCCGTCGACGCGGCTCGGGCAGGCGATGTGGGTGCGAGCGTCGCCGCGCTGCTCGCGGGGACCACGTTGGCCGGCTCGTCGGTGCTGCTCGCCTCGGCCACGAGCGGGCAGGGGATCGACGACGTGCGCGCCGCACTGCGGGCGCTCCGCGATC
>JAICUE010000294.1 GCA_025936015.1 Gemmatimonadaceae bacterium | reverse complement strand
CGCACGTTAGGCGACCTGGTGCGGCAGACGGAGAGCCAGATCCTGCAGGTCAAGAACTTCGGCAAGAAGTCGCTCCAGGAGATCGCCGATCTTCTCGAGCGTGAAGGATTGAATTTCGGCATGCGCTACGACGAGAACGGCGAGGGGGTGCGGGTGCTCGATTGGGGCACGCCGCCGAGCCGCGCCGCCGCCGCCGCGCTGCCCGACGACGAACCGGAACAGGAGTAGTTCAATGCGCCACGCCAAAGCCGGACGCCAGCTGCGCCGGACGAGCGAACAGAAGCTCGCACTCATGCGCAGTCTCGCGCAGTCGCTGTTTCAGCACGGCGCAATCGAGACGACCGAAGCGAAGGCCAAGGAGCTTCGCCCGTTCGTCGAGAAGCTGATCACCAAGGCCAAGGACGGCACGCTGCACGCGCGCCGCCTCGCCGGCGTCCACGTCCAGCAGCGCGCCGTGGCCGACAAGCTGTTCCAGGAGATCGGGCCGAAGTTCGCCAACCGCAAGGGCGGCTACACCCGCATCCTCAAGACCGGTCACCGCAAGGGTGACGGCGCCGACCTGGCGCGCATCGAATTGATCGAGGGCTGACCAATGGCCGCCATTCAACGCAATCGCTGCTTCTCGTGCGACAAGGGCGTCACCTTCGGGAACAACGTCTCGCACGCGAACAACAAGACCCGACGCACCTGGAAGCCGAACCTCCAGGTCATGCGCACCCTCGTCGACGGAAAGGTCGTCAAGGTCAAGGTCTGCACTCGCTGCATGGGCGCGAACAAGGTCACGCGTGCGCCGCGCGCTCCGCGCGTCGCCTGACGCTTCGCCGCTCGTCGCAGTGACGGAAGGGGGAGCTGTTGTCTAGCTCCCCCTTTTCACGTCGCTTCCCGTCTGCACCGCGCTCCCGTTAGGCGGCGCGCTCGCTCAGTCCCTCGCCACTCACGAACACCGTGCCCGCAACCCGCACCGCGCTGATCACCGGCATCACCGGCCAGGACGGTTCCTACCTCGCCGAGCTCCTGCTCGAGAAAGGATACCGTGTCGTCGGTATCGTCCGGCGCAGCTCGACCACGCCCTACGAGCGCATCAGCCACCTCGTCGACCGCGTCGAGCTCCTCTCCGCCGATCTCCTCGACCAGCACTCCCTCGTCGACGCGATGCAGGAGTGCAAGCCGGACGAGATCTACAACCTCGCCGCCCAGAGCTTCGTCCAGACCTCCTGGAATCAGCCGGTGCTTACCGGGGAATTCACCGCGTTAGGCGTCACCCGCGTGCTCGAGGCGATGCGCAAGGCGGCGCCGAAGGCGCGCTTCTACCAGGCCAGCTCGAGCGAGATGTTCGGCAAGGTGGTCGAGACGCCGCAGCGGGAATCCACGCCGTTCTACCCCCGCTCGCCGTACGGCGTCGCCAAGGTCTACGGTCACTGGATCACCGTCAACTATCGCGAGAGCTTCGGGCTCTATGCCGTCTCCGGGATCCTCTTCAATCACGAGAGCCCGCGCCGCGGCCTCGAGTTCGTCACGCGCAAGGTCACCGACGGCGTCGCCCGCATCAAGCTGGGCTACCAGAAGGAGCTGCACCTCGGCAATCTCGACGCGCGGCGCGACTGGGGGTTTGCCGGTGATTACGTCGACGCGATGTGGCGGATGCTCCAGCAGGATGAGCCCGACGACTACGTGGTCGGCACTGGTGAAACCTGGTCCGTCCGGCAGCTCTGCGAGATCGCATTCGAGTGCGCTGGGCTGAACTGGGAAGACCACGTCGTCTTCGACCAGAAATTCATGCGTCCGGCGGAAGTCGACCTGCTGGTCGCCGACCCGTCGAAGGCGAAACGCGCCCTCGGATGGCAGCCGCAGGTAGGATTCAGGCAGCTCGTGTCGATGATGTACGATGCCGATCTGGCTCGGCACGTGGCTGCCGGACACGGCGCGACGACCGCCTCGGCCGCGGCGTCGCGCAGCGGGCGGTGACGCCTAACGGTGGAACGCGGCGAGCGCTGATCACCGGCGCCGCTGGCTTCGTTGGACAGTGGCTCTCCCGTGCATTGCTTGCCGACGGCTGGGATGTCGTCGGCGCCGGCGTCGCGCCCGAACCGACTGGTGGCATCCTCACCGACGACGAGCGGCGCGCCGTGCGCTGGCTCCTCGCTGACGTTCGCAATCAAGCCGATGTCGCCCGCGTCGTTTCCGCCGCGCGTCCTGACGCGGTCTTCCATCTCGCCGGCGTCACCTTCGTCCCCGATGCTCAGGGCGATCCAGTCCTCACCGACGAGATCAACGTCCTCGGCGCCGCGCGGGTCATGCACGAGATTCGGAGCCGCAAGCGCCGGGGCGAGATCGATCCGGTTGTCCTCGTCGTCGGCAGCGCCGAGCAGTACGGCATCGGCGAAGCCGGCCGCCTTCGGCTCGAGACTGACCCGCAGCAGCCGGTTACCGTCTACGCGGCGTCGAAGGCTGCGCAGGAGATGGTGGCCCTCGAGGCGGCGCGCAGTGAGGGTGTTCGGGTCATTGCCACGCGGAGCTTCAATCACAGCGGTGCCGGGCAGGCCGATCACTTTCTGCTGCCGGCGCTCGTTCGCCGCGCTCGCGACATCCGCGCTGGCAAGGAGTCGCAGCTCCGGGTCGGCAACGCCGACACCGTTCGCGACTTCCTCCATGTGCGCGACGTCGTCCGTGCGTATCTTCTACTGGTGGAGCGAGGGGTACCCGGCGAGGTGTACAACGTCTGCAGTGGACGAGGACAGCGCGTTCGCGACCTTGCGGAGCGGGTGCTCGCGGCCGTCGGCGCTGACGCCGAAGTCGCCGTGGATCCCTCGCTCGTCCGGCGGGTCGAAGTGCCATGGCTCGTTGGCGACTCGACGAAGCTTCGTGACGCGACGGGCTGGAGTCCGGCGCACTCCTGTGACGACATCATCGCGGATCTGATAAATGCCTCGGCGCACTGACATTCACCGCATTCTGCTCATCGGCTCCGGCCCGATCATCATCGGTCAGGCCGCCGAATTCGATTACTCCGGCACGCAGGCCGCGCGCGCGCTGCACGAAGACGGCTTCGAGGTGATCCTGATCAACTCGAACCCGGCGACGATCATGACCGATCCCGAGTTCGCCGACCGCACGTATGTCGAGCCGGTGACCGCGGAGTACGTCGAAAAGGTGATCGAGCGTGAACGCCCGGACGCGCTGCTTCCGACGATGGGTGGGCAGACAGCGCTCAACGTCGCGATGGAGCTCGCCGAGAACGGCGTCCTCGAGAAGTATGGCGTCGAGCTGATCGGAGCCAGCGCAAAAGCGATCGCGATCGCCGAAGACCGCCGGCTTTTCGGCGAGGCAATGAAGCAGATCGGGCTCGCGGTTCCGCAGGGCGGAATCGCCAGGAGCTGGGACGAGGCGCTCGAGCTGGTGAAGGTCTCGGGCTACCCGGCGATCATCCGCCCGTCGTTCACGTTAGGCGGCACCGGCGGCGGCATCGCCTACAACCGCGAGGAGTTCGAGGAGATCGTCAGGCGTGGTCTCGACCTGTCGCCGGTCGGCGAAGTCCTCGTCGAGCGCAGTGTCATCGGTTGGAAGGAGTTCGAGCTCGAGGTCATGCGCGACCACGAGGATAATGCCGTCATCGTCTGCTCGATCGAGAACATCGACGCGATGGGCGTCCACACCGGCGACTCGATCACCGTCGCACCGGCGATGACCCTCACCGACCGCGAATACCAGCTGATGCGCGATGCGGCGCTCGCTGTCATCCGCGTGGTTGGAGTCGACGCCGGTGGGTGCAACATCCAGTTCGCCCTGAATCCGGCTGACGGCGAGATGCTCGTCATCGAGATGAACCCGCGCGTCTCGCGTTCGTCCGCGCTCGCGTCGAAGGCGACCGGTTTTCCGATCGCTCGTATCGGGACCAAGCTCGCCGTCGGCTATCGCCTCGACGAGATCACCAACGACATCACGAAGACGACGCCCGCGTCGTTCGAGCCAGTGCTCGTCTACGTCGTCGTGAAGATCCCGCGCTTTGCCTTCGAGAAGTTTCCGAAGGCGAGCCCGCGCCTGACGACGCAGATGAAGTCCGTCGGCGAAGCGATGGCGATCGGGCGCACCTTCAAGGAAGCGTTCCAGAAGGCACTCCGTGCGCTCGAGACTGGCCGCTCCGGTTGGGCCGTCGGCAGCCGGCCGCTGGACGATCGCCTGCCGGACGACAGCATCGAAGCGCTCCGCGGCGCCCTCCGCCAGCCGACCCCCGAGCGAATCTTCCAGATCAAGCGCGCGATCGAAGCCGGCATCAGCATGGAGTCGATCAACGAGATGACCGGGATCGATCCCTGGTTCCTCTCCCAGATGCGCGAGCTCGTCGCTGCCGAACGGCGCTTTGCGACGCGTGAGACGGTTGACGCCGATGCGCTGCGGGTCATGAAGCGGATGGGCTTCTCCGATCGCCAGCTCGCCGAGCT
>JAICUE010000493.1 GCA_025936015.1 Gemmatimonadaceae bacterium | reverse complement strand
CGCCGCGGACTCCGGGAGGTCGTAAGTATTCATCGCAACGGCGATGGTCTTCGACGGGCGGAGTGGGGCGAGCACGCGCTCGTGGAGCGCGATGAACTCGCCTAACGGTGGAATGGCGACCCAGGGATTGTTGTTGATCGCCGTGCGCGACGGCTGCGTGCACATGATCATCGCGTGGGGCAGCGAGCCGTGCATCAATCCGTAGGTGACGCCGGAATAGCTCGGATGGACGAGCGACCCCTGTCCTTCGACGAGCACGATCTCCGCTTCCTTCGCGGCGTCGAGCGTCAGGCGTTCCGCCGCGCCAGCGATGAAATCGGCGACCACTGCATCGACCGAGATCCCCCACCCCTCGATGAGGATCCCGGTCTGGCCGGTGCCGGCAAAGGCGACACTGCGGTTGCGCTTGCGGAGGCCGTCGCGAAGCTGGAGCGACGCGGTCATCTTGCCGATGTTGCAGTCCGTGCCGACGGTCAGCACGATCGTCGACTCGACGTCGCGGACGCGTCCCGCCGCGACGGGAAGATTTTCCGGCGGCTTCCGCAAGTCGTGAATGGCGACGCTGTGCTCCCGCGCGAGGGCGGCAAACTCGGGATCGTCGCCGATGAAGGTATGAAGCCCGCTCCAGATCTCGAGCCCTCCCTCGATCGCGGCGCGCATGATCGGTCGCCACGCCTCGGGGAACTTGCCGCCAGTCGGCGCGATGCCGATCAGCAGCGCGTTAGGCGCGAAGCGCAATCCGTCCGCCACCGATGCGACGACCGGGATACCGCCGCCGAAGCCGATCACGTCGCTGGCGGTCTTGCCAGCGTGGCGCGAATCGAGCACGGCGACGACACGCTCGGGGGAGTAGCGGATGCACCCGTTCGCGGTCTTGGACGTCATCGGGCCAAACTGGCCCTCGGCGAGCACCAGGTATCGTAAATCGCGAGCCATTGTCGTGGAGAATCGGATGGAGCGTCAGGCTTCGAGTCGCTCGCCTGCGCGGCGATTGCCGCCGCGGCGGTTCGTGACGTCGGCCATCGCGGCGATGGCGCGCTCACGGAAGGTGATGACGTCGGGCGCCGGCCCGGTGGGCACGAGCGCGTTGCCATCGGGGACCGGCACGCGAAGGGTGAGCAGCCGGTCGCGAACCACCCGCCGGAATCCCTTCCCCTCGTAGATCCGGTTCATCAGGATGCGCCTGACGACGACCATCACCACCGCGAGCATCGGGACCGCGACGACGAGGCCGACACCGCCGATCATCGTACCGATGATGAGCACGGAGAGAATCGTCATCACCGGCGGCAGGTGCACCTTGCCCTGCATCACCTTCGGCATCAGCACGTTCCCTTCGAACAGGTGAACGAGCACCCCCCACCCGACCACCGTCATCGCCGGACCGAAACCGCGGTCGCCGAGCATGAACAGCGCGGGCAGCGCGGTGGAGACGAGCGTGCCGAAGAAGGGAATCACCGAGACCGCGCCGGTGACGATCGCGAACGTCAGCCAGTACGGGACGTGGAGGAAGTAGAACCCGATCGCCGTGAGCAGCGCGAGCACTCCCATCGTGAACAGCTGGCCGACGATGTACTGGCGCAGTGTTGTCGCGAGGTCGGACAGCACGTCGCGCACGAGGTCACGGTGCACCGGCGGGAAGAGCGCGATCAGGTACTCGCGATAGAACGCAGGCTCGAGCGCGAGATAGATCGACATCACGAGCACCGAGAACACGCTGATCGCGACATGCACGAGCGAGAACACCTTCGGCACCAGCCCGCCGAACGTCCCCGAGACCTGCTGATACGCCGCGATGAGGAGCCTGTGCTCGCCCGGGTGCCACATCGGCGCCAGCGCGGGGATGCGGGCCACCATGTTGTCGATGCCGGTTTCCCAGACCTCGATCTGACTCGGCAGGACGGTGAGCAGGTCCTGCGTCTGGGCGATCACCGGCGGGACGAGCAGCCAGATCAGCCCGATGATCCCGCCTAACGTTCCGAACAGCGCGAGCATGAACGAGAGCCAGCGCGGCAGCCGCAAGCGGTGCTCGAAGAATTCCGTCACCGCGCCGAGGTACAGCGAGATGAGGATCGCGAGGAAGAGCAGCAGGAAAATGTCGGCCGCCCTGCCAACCATCCAGAGCAAGAGGATGGTGAGGACGACCGACGCGAGAATGGGTGCGAACCTGAAGCGCCCCGTCGATCCGGCGATCACGAGTGGTTACGTCTCGTCCTTGAGGTCTTCGATCTCGGCATGCACGGTCTCTTCCTGCTTGCCTCCCT
>JAICUE010000183.1 GCA_025936015.1 Gemmatimonadaceae bacterium | reverse complement strand
GCGCTCCGGTTCGCGGTTGGCCGCGAGAACGCCGACCATCGAGCTCACCGAGTGACCGACGAAGATCACGTCGTGCAGATCGAGCGCATGGATGACGTCGAGCACGTCCTGCGCGTAGCCATCGAGCGAGGAGTATCGCTCTGCGTCGTAGGCACCGAGATCCGACTTTCCCGACCCGACATAATCGAAGGTGACGATGCGATAATCGTCCGCGAACGCCGGCGCGACGAACCGCCACATGTTCTGGTCGCAGCCGAAGCCGTGGGCGAAGAGCATCGGCTGCTCGCCGCGGCCGGAGACCTTCACGTTGTTGCGAGTCAGGATATCAGTGGCCATGCAGCTTTCCCTTGAATGCGAATTACCGCACCAGCGTCAGTCCGGTGACGGTGCCCTCGGTGTTATGCGCGAAACGGATGCCGTAGACGCCGTCGGTCGACGCCAGCTTGCCGCTGGTGACGAGGTCCGACTTCTTGTAAGTCGCGACCACCGTGCCGTTGATCGCGCAGGTCACCTGGTCGCCCTTGACGGACATTGCGATCTCCTGTGTCACCGGCGCGCCCGGGCCCGATGCCTTGTGCACCGCGGCGTTCGCCTCGCCGTGCCCATTCATCTGGAAGGGCTGCGGTCCGAACCCGCGAACGATGAAGTTGCCGTTGCCGTACGCGGCGCAGTAGAGATAGCTCTGCTGATCGGTGCCGAGCTTGTTGCCCGCGATGAAGATGCCGTAGGGATGCGGGTGGTCGTTCAGGTTCATGTACTTCGGCTCGGTGAAGGTCGCCTTCACCGTGTAGTCGCCGGTCGCGACGTTGGCGGGATTCCAGAACGTCGTCGCCGGACCAGTCGTCACGTGGAAGCCATCTCCCTCGGCGGCGAATTTCGCGTCGGCGATCGTCGCGCCGCGGCCCGCCTCACGCGCATCGACCTTCCCCGTCCAACCCGGCACCGAGACGCCGCCATTGGCGACGGCGCGTGACGACTCCTGGCTGCGAGCGGTGCTCGCGGTCGCCGTGACCAGGATGAGCGCGGCGAGCGTGGATGCGGAACCGAAGGCGTGACGCATGATCTGACCTCGCGAGAGAAGGGCAAGCGTGGGAGCGTGGCACGACCGCTCACCATTGAGAATAGCGTCGCGGCGGTCGTAACTCCATCCGCGAAGCTGGCGACGATTTTTCGCCGGGCGTCCTTGCTTTGCACAACAAAGCGCTTTACACTTGCCCTGCCGACGTCGGTCGGCGCAATCGGCGCGAGCGCTCGCCGCGCCCGCGCTTTCTCCGCCTCGCTCGCACGAAGGTCCGGTCATGGAGCTCGAAATCCGCAACATCTCGAAGACATACCCTAACGGTGTCCAGGCGCTGCGCGACGTGAGCCTCACCATTCCGTCGGGGATGTACGGACTCCTCGGGCCTAACGGCGCCGGAAAGTCCACCCTGATGCGCATGATCGCGACGCTGCAGGACCCGGACGCAGGCACGATGCGGTTCAACGAGCTCGACGTCGTCACGCAGAAAGGCGAGGTGCGCAAGACGCTCGGATATCTCCCGCAGGAATTCGGCGTCTATCCGAAGGTGAGCGCGGAGGACCTGCTCGAGCACTTCGCCATCCTGAAGGGCATTACCGCGCGCGCCGAGCGGAAGGCGACGATCGAAGCGCTGATGCGACAGACCAACCTCTGGGACGTGCGCAAGCAGAAGCTCGGCGGCTACTCCGGCGGGATGCGCCAGCGCTTCGGCGTCGCCATCGCCCTCCTCGGCAACCCGAAATTGATGATCGTCGACGAACCGACGGCGGGGCTCGACCCCGCCGAGCGCGTTCGCTTCCTCAACCTGCTCTCCGAGCTCGGCGAGAACAGCGTCGTGATTCTCTCGACTCACATCGTCGAGGATGTGAGCGAGCTCTGTACGCGAATGGCGATCATCGACCGCGGCGAGATCCTGCTCGAGGCAGAACCGCTCCGCGCGGTGGACGAATTGAAGGGGCGCATCTGGCGCCGCGTGATCGACCGGTCGCTCCTTCCCCTGATCGAGCACGAGCATGACGTGATATCGACGAAGCTCCTCGCCGGCCGCGTCGTCGCGCGCGTCTACAGCGACGATGCACCCGGCGAGGACTTCGAGGCGGCCGAGCCGGTCCTCGAGGACGTGTACTTCAGTACGATGGCGGGACACACCGGCCGGCGCCGCATGCAATCGGCACCGGCGGCATGAACGTCATGACGGCGCAGTGGCTGGAGATCGTCCGCTTCGAGATCGTGCATCAGTTCCGGCGGAAGTCGAACTGGCTCTTCTTCGCGGTGCTCCTCCTCCTGCTGTCCGGCCAGATGAACGGCCAGGACATCGAAGCGGTCAGTCGCGGGATCTGGTTCAACGCGCCGCTCCTGATCGCCGAGGCGAGCGCGTTGATGAGCCTCGTCGCGCTCATCGTGATCGCGCCTATCGCCGGGGATGCCGCGACGCGCGACGTCGAGACGCGAATCGAACCGCTGATGCTCGCCGCTCCGATCAGTCGCACGGCGTACCTCGGCGGACGGGTGATCGGTGCGTTCGTGGTGATCGCGCTCGTTCTGCTGGTGGTTCCAGTCGGCCTGATGCTCGCGCCGATCGTCGGCATCCATCGCGGGCCTGTCGGGCCCATACGCATCGCGACGTACGCGCAGACGTATTTCTACCTCCTGCTGCCTAACGCGTTCGTCGCGACCGCGCTGCTGTTCGCCCTGGCCGCCCTCGTTCGACACACCCTTGGCAGCTACGTCGGCGCGATCGTGGTGTTCGTCGCGACGATCCTGAGCACGCTATATGTCGGACGGATGCTCAATCATTGGGAGCTGGCGAAGCTGCTCAATCCCGTCGGCCACGCGTCGCTCCAGTTTCTCAAGCAGACCTGGTCGCCGGCCGAGCTCAACACCCGGCTCGTCGGCCTCGATGGCGGATTGCTGGCGAACCGGCTGTTCTGGATCGCGATTGCCCTCGCGACGCTGGCATTCACGCGGGCACGCTTCGCCCGTGGTGCCGGGGCCGCGCGTGCCGGATGGTGGCAACGGCGGCAGTGGAAAAGCGCTCGGGCGGCGACGGCGCCCAGCCTGCCTGCCTCCTCCCCGGCAGCGGAAACGTTAGGCACGATCGCCGCGCCGCGGGCCGCCCGCGACTTTGGTTCCGGTGTTCGCGTCAGGCAGACGCTCGCCATCGTCCGCGATTCCCTGCGCGAGATGGCGACGGGCTGGATGTGGCTCGTGTTTCCCTGCCTGACGTTCCTCGTCATGGCCAGCACCGACATGATGGAGATGCGCGGCACGCCGATACTTCCCACGACCGGCCGCGTGCTGCAGGGCTTCGTCGGCCCGCTCAACGCGGTGCTCGTATTCGTCGCCCTCCTCGCGGGCGAGCTCGTCTGGCGCGAGCGCGACGCGAACATCCAGCCTCTCACTGACGCCGCGCCTGTGCCTGACGGCGTGCGATTCGCCGGCAAGCTGATCGGGCTGACGCTGGCGACCCTCGCGCTGCACGCGCTGCTCATGTTCGGTGGACTGGTCATCCAGCTGCGGTTGGGGTGGTACGAGTTCAACGTCGCACTGTACCTGAAGGTGCTGTTCGGCCTCGCGCTGGCGGCGCCGCTCATGCTCGCACTGCTCGCGCTGGCGGTGCACGTCATCGTGAACCAGAAGCATGTCGGGCATGTGGTCGTGCTGATGATCGCGATCGGACCGATGCTGCTCGCCCCGCTGCTCGGTATTGAGCATCCGCTGCTGCTTCCCGCCGCCGGCCCCCGCTGGCACTACTCGGCGATCAGCGGCTTCGATCCGTTCATCGCGCCCTACCTCTGGTTCAAGGCGTACTGGGCGGCGTGGGCGCTGGTGCTCGTAGCGGTTGCGGGTTTGTTCGCGGTGCGCGGAGTAGAACCGGGGATCCGCGAGCGAATACGCATCGCGCGCCGCCGTCTTACCGCCCGCTCGCTGCGCGCCATTGGCGCCGCGCTCGCGCTCGTGCTGCTCGTCGGAGGGTTCGTCTTCTACAACACGAACATTCTCAACGCGTACAACAGCGGCGACCAAGGCTCGCGGCTGAGGGCCGAGTACGAGCGGCGATATGGCCGATACGAAAACGTGGCGCAGCCGGAGCTGGCGGCCACGCGATTGAATGTCGAGCTCTATCCTGATCAGCACTCGAGCAAGGTCCGCGGCGTCCATCAGCTGGTGAATCGGACGTCGCAGCCGATCGACACGATCGTTGTCGCCACCTCGCTCGTCGCGGAGACTCGCACCATCGACTTCGACCGGCCGGCGCGCCTGACGCTCCGCGACGACACGCTCGGTCAGCGGATCTACGTGCTGCGCGAACCGCTCGCGCCAGGCGACTCAGTGCAGATGAGCTGGGCCGTCGATTATCGCTCGCGCGGTTTCACGGCGCGCGGGGTGAGCACCGCCGTCGTCGGGAATGGTACCTTCGTCGAGATGCACGACTGGATGCCGCTCATCGGCTACCAGTCGCGGCGGGAGCTGAGTGACCCCATCGAACGGAAGGAGCAGGGGCTCCCCGCGAAACCCGATGCGCGGTCGCTCGACAACATCGCGGCCCGGAGTGATCCGACTGGCCAGGGTCTTTCGAACCTCGACCTCACCATCGGCACCGCGCCGAACCAGACCGCGGTCGGGCCGGGCGCGCTGCTTGGCTCGTGGACGCGTGGCGGCAGGCGCTACTTCCACTACGCCATAAAGCACGTCGGTGAAGGGTACGCGATTTTCTCCGCCAATTATGCGGTGCGGACAGCGCGCGCGGGCGACGTCGAGGTCGAAGTCGATTACCTCCCGGCCCATGCAGCGAACGTCGATCGCATGATCCGCAGCGCGCAACTGTCGCTCGAGCAGTACACACGACGCTTCGGACCGTATCCGTACAAGGTGCTTCGACTGATCGAATACAATCGTGAGGATGCGGGAGCACACTCGGCGTCAGGCGCGATCTGGTATTCCGAGGTTTTTTCGCAGCTCGACCCGGACCACGATGCACGCAGGATCGACGTCCCCTTCGCGGTCGTCGCGCACGAAGTCGCGCACCAGTTCCAGGTGTCGCCGGCACGCGTCGAGGGACGGGCGCTGTTGAGCGAGAGTTTCGCCTGGTACGCCGCGTTAGGCGTGATCGAGCAGGAATACGGCGCCGAGCATCTCGGCCGCTTTCTCGACTTCATGCGCCACGACTACCTGAATCCGCGCGCGCGTGCCGATGTCCCGTTGCTGCGCGCCTCCGATTGGTTCGTCGCCTATCGCAAGGGACCGTTCGCGATGTACACGCTGCGCGAGTACGTCGGGCAGGAGCGAGTGGACCTCGCCTGGCGGCGGCTCCGCGAAGAGTACGCGTCCGGCGAACCGCCGTTCGCGACGTCGCTCGACCTGCTGCGCGAATTGAAGCTGGTGACACCGGACTCGCTGCAGTACCTGCTCCACGACCTGCTCGAGGCAAACACCTTCTGGGAGCTGGCCACGCGTCAGGCGAGTGCAAAGCAGCTCCCCGATGGCACATGGCAGGTGAGTATCGACATCGATGCACGGAAAGTGGTCGTCGACACCGCGGGGAAGGAGACCGTCGTTCCGATGAACGACTGGCTCGAGATCGGAGTGTTCGCGCCCGGCGAGAAGGGGGCAACGGCCGGCGAGCCACTCTACCTGCACAAGCAGCGCATCCGCGCCGGAAGGCAGACGGTCACCATAACGGTCTCAGCCAAACCGGCGAGCGCCGGCGTCGACCCGCGCCGGCTGCTCATCGACGTCAAGCCCGACGACAACGTGGCCGACATCGCGCTCACGCGCTGAAGCTCAGCCCGCGGTCGCGTGGTACCCCGACAACCGGTCGAGCAGCTCGAG
>JAICUE010000550.1 GCA_025936015.1 Gemmatimonadaceae bacterium | reverse complement strand
TCGTCGGCGTGGAGGCCGATCTCGCCTGATTCCAACGCAGTCTTGACCTCGCGAGCGAGCTGGTGCGCCTCGCTCACCTGGTCGGGGTCGAGCACGGTCGAGAGGCTCGCGACCACGCCGTTTCCCTCGCGCAACTGGACGTCGACCGTCGTCAACTGACTCTTGTCGTTGATGTACGGATCGTCCGGGACGCCGACCCAGACTGTGACCGTGCCACCCTGCGGGAGGGACGCATGCTCGACCACCGGGGACGTGCGAAGGCTCATGCCCCCACCGTAACAACGTCCGACGGGGCCGTGATGCTGACCGCGATGACGCCGGAGCGCGTGGTCGATCTGCGTCCCCGCACGATCGTGCGGGTCATCGTGATCGCGGTGGCCGTCGCGGTCGCGCTCGAGATCGTCTGGATCTCGCGCCACGTGCTCTCCTGGGTCGCGATCGCAGTGTTCCTCGCGCTCGCGCTCGATCCACTCGTCAGCTGGATCGAGCGGCGCGGGCGCATCAAGCGGGGCCCGGCGATCGCCATCACCTATGTGATCGCGATCATCGTGATTGCCGCGATCGGCGCGACGTTCATCCCGAAGCTGATCGACGAGTTCAACGGCTTCGTGCAGGCCCTCCCGAACTACGTTCACGACCTCACCCACGGGCGCGGACGGCTCGGATTCCTCGAGCGCAAGTACCACGTCGTCGAGAAGGTGCGCGAGCAGGTGCAGGACGGCGGGGCGACGAAGGTGCTCGGGCTCTCCGGCGCCGCGCTCTCGATCACCAAGAGCATCATCACGATCATCGCGGCGACGGTGACGATCGTCTTCCTGACGTTCTTCATGCTGCTCGAGGGGCGCGACTGGGTCGAGCGCGGCTATTCGCTGCTTCCCGAGGAGTCGCAGCCACGGTGGCGCCGAGTCGGCGGCGAGATCTACGGCACGATCGGCGGGTACGTCACCGGCAACATCGTGATCAGCCTCATCGCCGGCGCGTCGATCACGGTCGTCCTCCTGATCATGGGCGTTCCGTACGCGGTCGCGCTGGGATTGATCGTCGCGTTCCTCGATCTCATCCCGCTTGCGGGAGCGACCGTCGCGGGGATCATCGTCTCGCTCGTCGCCTTCCTGCACTCGGTGCCCGCGGGGATCGTGGTCGTCGTGTTCTTCGTCGTCTACCAGCAGATCGAGAACCATTTCCTGCAGCCGGTCATCTACGGCCGCACCGTTCAGCTCTCGCCGCTCGCGGTGCTCGTCTCGGTGCTCGTCGGTGCCGAGCTCGCCGGCATCCTCGGAGCGCTGGCGGCGATCCCGGTTGCGGGCTCGCTCCAGGTCGTGGTGCGCGACCTGCTCGCCCATCGGCGGCCGGCGCCGGCCGGAGGCCCGCCGCCCCCGTAAATCCCCCGTTTGGTCATGGCTCGATCGGGGGTGCCCGCCGATCATCAGACCATGGCATCCGGAGGAGGCAGGGTGTGGTTCGTCCTCGCGTGCGCGGCGGCGCTCGTCGCCATCGCTGCACCGGCCGCCGTCTCTGCGTCCTCGTCGACTTCCACGTCCGTCGCGAGCCTCGAGTCGGGCCTGCTTCAGCAGCTGAACTCCGTCCGGACGGATCACGGTGTCTCGGCGCTTCGGTTGAACGCCAAGCTGGCGGTGGCGGCCGAGCAGCATTCCCGCGAGATGGCGGACGACGGGTATTTCCAGCACAGTTCGTTCGACGGGACGTCGTTCT
>JAICUE010000338.1 GCA_025936015.1 Gemmatimonadaceae bacterium | reverse complement strand
GACGGTGCTCCTCGGTGTTCGCGGCGAAGGCGTCGAACATGATTGGGGCGCGGCCGGCGGGATCGCCGGCTATGGCGGCGCGCGCGTCGGAATTTCGGCACGTGATGGCGCGCTGCGATCGATGTCGGCGTTCGAGCTGTACGCCGGACTGCGGAGCTACGGCTTCGTCGGGCGCCCGTGGCTGCCGGATTTCGGGATGGACGCAGCGGTGGGGCGCGGTGGATACGGTGACCGATCGCGTAGTTCGGTCGGCCTGCGTTTCCCGATCGAGTTCGTCGCCCACGCGGGCGGCGCTCGCCTAACGGTATTCGGCGCACCGAGCATCGCCTGGGGTACGATCCGCACCACCGAGTGCCACGTCACCGGCGATGATCCGGATGAGAGTTGCACCTGGATCTTCGACACCAACCTTGCATTCGGCCGGCCGCGGCACCTGATGGCTGGTGGTGTCACCGCCGCCGCCGAGCGGATCGGCCTCGCGCTATCAGCCGGCGTGCAGCACCTTTCCGCGCCGGGAGAGGTCGGGCGCTACTGGATCGGGACGAGCTGGACGCCCTGATCGAGCAGCGACCGTTCTACGTTAGGCGACGTATGTGCCGGCAAGGTCCTCCAGAAGAGATTACCAGCTCCTGCTGGCCTGCTCATTTCATCTCACGACCATCACAGCCATGCGACTCTCCAGAAAGCTCTTCACCCTCGCCGCCGCGACGCTCGTTGCAACCGCATGCAGCGGCGATTCGAACGCTCCCGACAACAGTCATGTCGGCAGCTACAACCTCGTCTCCGTCGACCACCAGCCGCTGCCGATCACGCTCTACGACGACTCGACCGTGCAGGTATTGCTGACCGAGGGAACTCTCGTGCTCAATGCGAATAACAGCTTCACCCCGGGGATCACGCTCAGCGGTGTCGTCAGCGGCCAGCCGGCGCCCCCGGAGAGCCTGAGCTGCAGCGGGACGTACACCCACAGCGGCAACAGCTTCACGCTGACATCCGTCGAATCCGAGGATTGCTCCGGTGCGACGCTGACGGGGATCCGCGATGGCAACACGCTCACGTTCACCGATGAGAGCGGGGAGACGCTGGTCTTCAGCCGTTAGGGTGCAACCTGCATGACGGGGAGTTCACGAGCGCCTCGACCGTGTACGTCCGGACGCACGCAACCGCCGGTCCGACACGGCTGCCGACCGCGCTCGCTTCTTGCCTTAGATAGCTGGACGCAGCGAGCGCTGCCGGCGGGCCACCCGCCAACGCGGTTTCGAACACTTGTCGTCGTCGAGGGTCGTCAAACGAAGGCAGGCGCAAGAGCGTCGAGTCACCTGCCAACGGACCCCATGACTGTCGCACGATCCAAGGCCACACAAAAGGCGAAATCGAAGGCGAACGTCGAGCTTCGCGCCGCCGAAGTGCTCCTCCGCACCGGCGCGCTGCAGAGCGCGATCTTCAACAGCGCCAACTTCTCGAGCATCGCTACCGACGCCAAGGGTGTAATCCAGATCTTCAACGTCGGGGCCGAGCGCATGCTCGGGTACACAGCCGCCGACGTGATGAACAAGATCACCCCCGCCGATATCTCGGATCCAGGCGAGCTGATCGTCCGCGCGGCGGCGCTGAGCACCGAATTCAACACGAGGATCACGCCTGGCTTCGAAGCGCTCGTCTTCAAGGCATCGCGCGGCATCGAGGACATCTACGAGCTGACCTACATCCGAAAGGATGGCAGCCGCTTTCCCGCCGTGGTCTCGGTGACCGCGCTCCGCGAAGCGACCGGCGCGATCATCGGCTACCTGCTGATCGGCACCGACAACACCGCGCGCAAACAGGTCGAGGAAGAGCGCATGAAGCTCGATCAGCGACTCCGCGACCAGCATTTCTACACGCGGTCCCTCCTCGAGTCGAACATCGATGCGCTGATGACCACTGATCCACGCGGAATCATCACCGACGTCAACAAGCAGATGGAAGCGTTGACCGGGTGCACTCGCGACGAGCTGATTGGCGCGCCGTTCAAGAACTACTTCACCGACTCCGCGCACGCTGAAGCCGCGATCAACCGCGTGCTGAGCGAGGGGAAGGTCACGAACTACGAGCTGACCGCGCGTGCGCGCGATGGCACGCTGACCGTCGTCTCGTACAACGCGACCACGTTCCATGATCGCGACCGCAAGCTGCAGGGAGTGCTTGCCGCCGCGCGCGACATGACGGAGCTGAAGGAAATCGAGCGGACGCTCCAGCAGAAGAACGTCGAGCTCGAGGACGCGAGCCGGATGAAGTCGGAATTCCTCGCCAACATGTCGCACGAGCTGCGCACCCCGCTCAATGCGATCATCGGATTTTCCGAAGTGCTGAAGGACGGAATGCTCGGCGAGCTCACCGAAAAGCAGCGCGGTTTCATCGGCGACATCTTCAGCAGCGGGACGCATCTCCTCTCGCTGATCAACGACATCCTCGATCTGTCGAAAGTCGAAGCGGGGAAGATGCTGCTCGACCTCGATTCGGTGGAGCTGATGCCGGTGTTCGCCAACAGCCTGTCGATCATCAGGGAGAAGGCGGCGTCGCGTCACGTCCGCCTGACGATGGAGGGCGCCGACACACTCGGCGCGATGTACCTCGACGCGCGCAAGCTCAAGCAGATTCTCTACAACCTGCTCTCCAACGCCGTGAAGTTCACCGGCGACAGCGGAGTCGTCACGCTGCGGACACGTCGTGCCTCGAGTGAGACCGTCGGCCAGCTGTCGGGGCGCTGGCCCGGCCGGAGCTTTCCTCTCACCGGTACGGAGTACGCCGAGTTCCTCGAGATCAGTGTCGAGGACAGCGGCATCGGCATGTCCGTCGAAGGCCTCGAGCGGCTGTTCAAGCCGTTCAGCCAGGTCGATAGCGGACTGGCGAGGAAGTTCGAGGGAACGGGGCTCGGCCTCGCGATGGTGAAGCTGCTCGCCGAGCTGCACGGTGGTTCGGTCGCGGTCGAGAGCGCGGTCGGCGAGGGATCGCGATTCATCGTCTGGCTGCCTGTCCGCTCGAAGAATGACCGTCGCCGGACGCCGCTCAGCGTTCCGGTCGTCAGCTGACGATGGCGACCGTGCTGATCGTCGAAGACAATCCAGCGAACATGACGCTGGCGGTCTTTCTCCTCGAGTCGGCAGGTCATCGCGTCATCACGGCGACTGACGCCGAAGCGGGCCTCGCGCTGGCGCGATCGGCGAACCCCGACCTGATCCTGATGGACATCCAGCTCCCGGGAATGGACGGCCTGACGGCGACGTCGCAGCTCAAGGCGGACGAAGCGACTCGCGAAATCCCCGTCATCGCCCTCACCGCGCTGGCGATGAAGGGGGACGAGGAGCGAATCCGCGCGGCTGGTTGCGACGGCTACATCGGGAAGCCGATGCGCTACAAGGAATTCCTCTCGACCGTCGCGATGCACCTCGAGGCGGCATGAGCGATCCCGCCAGCGCGGCCGCGCCTAACGGCGGCCGGCGCCGCCCGCGAGTGCTGATCGTCGATGACGAGCGGAAGAACAGGCAGCTCATCGAGGTCATGCTCGGCGAGGAGCATTACGAGATCTCGACCGCGAATTCCGGCGAGGAAGCGCTCGCCGCCATCCTCACCAGCCCGCCGGATCTTCTGCTCCTCGACGTCATGATGCCTGGCATGGACGGCTATCAGGTCGCGACACGCGTCAAAGGGAACCCCGCGACTGCGCAGGTGCCGATCGTCATGCTCAGCGCGCTGATCGACACGAACTCGATGAATCACGGCCGCAGCGCGGGCGCCGAGGCATTCCTCGCCAAGCCGGTCAACGGCGCCGAGCTGCGGCAGCAGGTGCAGAAGCTGCTCGGAGAGGCGAAGCGGGACTGAGGGTAAGCTTCCGCGGGCGCGGACCGGGTGCTGAGCGTTAGGCGGTCGAAACGG
>JAICUE010000580.1 GCA_025936015.1 Gemmatimonadaceae bacterium | reverse complement strand
TCGTTCTCGCGCACCAGGCCGAGCAGGATGTGCTCCGTCCCGATGTAGTTGTGGCCCAGGGACAGCGCCTCTCTGAGCGCCAGCTCCAGGACCTTCTTCGCCCGCGGCGTGAACGGAATCTGGCCGGAGGTGACCTCCTCGCCCGAGCCTACGATGCGCACGACCTGGGCGCGCACGCGCTCCACGGTGATGTCGAGCGACTCGAGGACGCGGGCGGCGAGGCCCTCTTCCTCACGAAGCAGTCCGAGGAGGATGTGCTCCGTCCCGATGTAGTTGTGCTTGAGGATGCGGGCTTCCTCTTGGGCGAGGACGACCACCTGGCGGGCGCGTTCTGTAAAGCGCTCAAACACGATGAATCCTTGGGTCGGGTACTACGGAGGGTGGAATCGCCACTTCCGTCCTCCCATCAATCGGCACGTTCGCCAGCCGACGTGAGAACCCTTGGCTGTCCCTCTCTCCGGTACTTGAGTCTACCAACGGGTGCCCCCGGAGAAACGCGGTCGGAAAGCGGTACGAGCGCGGTTCCAGCGCGGTTTGCGAGCTTCGTTAAGCCTGTGTTGATCGGGGCTCGGTGACGGGTGTCGTGGAGACGCCGTGTAACTGTCGCGAAAGCGTCGGATGAGATGCTTGCGTCCAGTCCATTTCCGGAGGTTTCCCGTGCGTCGTCCTTTCACATACGCGAACGTCGTGGCCACGCTCGCCTTGTTCGTCGCCCTGGGCGGCACCTCGTACGCCGCCTTGAAGATCACGTCGAAGGACATCGTCAACCGGACGATCAAGGGCGGCGACGTCGCCAAGGACACGCTCGGCGGGACCGAGATCCGCGAGAAGTCGCTCAAGCAGGTGCCCTCTGCCGCGCGGGCGACGACCGCGTCGTCGGCCGATGTCTCGAAGAACGCCGACGTGGCGACGCAGGCGACGCACGCGACGACCGCCGACAGCGCGACTGCCGCCGCGTCGGCCGCGAACGCCCAGCAGCTGGCCGGCGAGGCGGCGGGCGCGTTCGAGAAGTCGTCGCGGACGTCGTTCGGGAGCGCATCGGCCGCGCCGGCGAACGGCAGCGCCGAGACGACGCTCTTCACCTGGCCCGAGCTGGGCGTGTCGCTCACGAACGCGACCGACGCGCACGCGGGTTGCGGCGCGGGCACGCTGGCGCTCGGCGTCAAGAACACCAAGACGACCGGCTCCGCCACCGAGGTGTTCGAGGACCGGCAGGGGTCGATCGGCACGGTCAACGCCGCGCAGACCGCCTACTTCTGCTCCGCGACCGGCACCAACGACTTCCAGCTGGTGCTGACCGACGCGAGCGACCGTGCGCTGTTCGTCACGTGCGTCGTCGGGGCGGATGACAAGCTGCGCTGTCTGGGGACGCGGTCCGAGCCTTGATGATCTCGTTGAGCCGGTCGCCGAGGGTGCGTGAGGGTTCGCCGGGGCGTAGGTCGTCTTTGGTGGCCTGAAGGACGAGCCAGCCGACGGCGGCCAGCTCGGCGGCGCGGCGGTTGTCGCGGATCCGGGCTTGCCAGGAGCCGTGGTGCTCCTTGCTCTGGATCTCGAGGATG
>JAICUE010000434.1 GCA_025936015.1 Gemmatimonadaceae bacterium | reverse complement strand
GTCGCGCATCAGAACGACCCGTCTCGCTTCTCGAAGCCGGTCGGCTTGCCGAGCAGCGGGTTGCCGCCGCCGACCCAGGCCGCGACCCAGTCGAGCAGCGTGCCTAACGGCATCTCCGGGGCGCCGAGCAGTCGGCGCATCAACGACGAGTCGCTGAGCAGCGCGTTCGGCGCTTCGTGACCCTCGAACGCGACGTCCCGCTCCAGTCGCCGCGCCAGCTCTTCAGCGACCGCGCGAACACCGATCGTCTCGCTTCCGGTGACGTTGACGACGAGCGGCGGCGAGGACGCGTGCGGGAGCAGCTCGAGCGCCGCCCGGTTCGCGTCGCGCTGGAAGATGACGTTGACCCAGCCCATCGCCAGCGGCACCGCCTCGCCGCGCATGATTCGCGCGGCGATGTCGACCAGCACGCCATAGCGCAGGTCGATCGCATAGTTCAGCCGCAGCAGCACGATTTCACTGCCTGACGCCGCCGAATAGTGCTCGAAGACGCGTTCGCGGCCGAGACAGCTCGCTGCGTATTCACCGACCGGCGCGAGAGGATCACTCTCCCGCGCGCCGCCGCTCGATGGCGGCGTCAGTGCGTAGACGTTCCCGGTCGAGAAGGCGACGATCCGCGATCGCGCATAACGTTCGGCGCAGATGGACGGGACGACCACGTTCTGCATCCAGGTGCGCGATGGCGCGCCGCTCGTGCCGAACTTCTGGCCGGCCATGTAGATGACGTTAGGCGCGTCGGGCAGGCGTCGCACCGCGTCGCGATCGAGGAGATCGCAGCGGATCGTCTCGACGCCGGACGCGTGCAGCGCTTCTTCCGCCGCCGGTGAAGAGAATCGGGAGGCCGCGATCACCCGGCGGCGGTTGCCGCCGTCGGCTCGTTCGGCGGCACGGACCGCCATCCGCGCGAGCGTCGGACCCATCTTGCCGCCGGCGCCGAGGACGATGATGTCGCCCGGCGTCCCCGCCAGCGCGGCAACTGTCGCGTCGCGCGGGTTCGAGAGCTCCTCGTCCAGCTCCGCCTCGGACGTCGGCGGCGGCCGAGTCATGCGGATCGCAAAACGTCAGGCAGAGAGCTCGGCATTCGCTTCGAGGTAGCCGGTCGGCAAGCCGACGTCGAGGAAACGGCCGTCGATCAGGCAGCCGGTCATCAGGCCGCGGTTGAGCAGCAGCTGCATCACCGGGATGTCGTCGAGCTCCGCGCCCGGCCTGAGCGTTCCTTCGACTTCGTCGATCGCCTTCCACACGGCGGCGGTGAATGCGTACCGGCCGACACCGGTGTAGGCCATCTTCGCGCCCCCGGTGTCGAAGGTCGCGCTCTTCGCGCCCTTGTCCGGGATGTGCGTGATGCGATACTCGTGGCCGACGATCTCGCCGTTGTAGATCGCGGTCGCACCCTTGGCGCGCGCTTCCTCGACGGTGATGCCGACGATCGACACCGCGCTCTTTCCTTCGCGCAGCGCGACGTCGATCACCTGCTGCAGCGCCGGCGTCCTGCTCAGGAACAGGTTGTCGGGCAGCGCGACGGCGATCGGGCCGTGCCCGCAGAAGTCGGCGCCGAGCCGGATTGCGTCGGCGAGCCCGCGCGCCTCACGCTGGACCGCGAAGGAGATGCGCGCTGGCATCCCATGAGTGCCGGCCTGCCAGGCGAGCCGCTCCTGGATGGCTTCCTTTCCCGGAGCGATGACGACGAGCAGGTCGGTGATTCCGCTCGCCGCACATTCGCGCGCGACGCGCTCGACGACGGGGATCCCCGCGACCTCGACGAGCTCCTTCGGTGCGCCGCCCGTGAGCGAGAGCATTCGTGTCCCCTTCCCACCGCAGGGGATCAGTGCGTGAGTCGGAGGAAGGTGCGTCATGGCTTATCGCCCAAGGTGGTTCAGCATCCGCGCTTCGCGAGATACGTGAGCTCGTTCGCCGCATCGTCGAGCAGGATCCGGTTCACCCACTCGACACCCTGCGCGACCGAGTGATCCATGTTGCCGACCTCGTAGCGCCACGCGCCGAACCGTCCGCGCGAATAGATGTCCTTCGTCTCGAGCCACGGCAGCACCGTCTTCAACGCGGCGTCGCGCTCCGTGCTCGGCGTCGGGTAGGTGTAGTCGCGCGAGATGAGATGCGCATCGACGATGTCGGCGCGGTCTTCCTCGCGCAGCAGCTTCGTGTTGATCATCCCCTGGATGGTGTCCTCGACGACGGTGGCCTTGTTCACCGGCTTGAGCTCCGAATGCGAGATCTCGGCGAGCAGCGAGTAATGCGTCGTCGCGTCGGGCACGACTTCGGGAGAATAGTTCGAGAGGTAGGTCACGCGATAGAAGGGCGCGTTTCCCTCGGGAAAATACATCCAGCATTTTTTCGAGGGCGATGGCTGCCTGATCCCGACACCGACGATGTACCCACCCGAGTGGCGGAGCCGAGCCGCCTGCTCGCGGACCTCGGCGGGGACGCAGCCCTGCGCATCGCGAACGAGGATGTCCACCGGCATCGTGCTCAGGAGGATGTCGTAGCGCTCGCGCGTTCCGTCGGCGAGCACGACCTCCTTCGCGTCGGCGTCGACGTGACGCACGGGTGTCTCGAGGCGGAGGTTGTCGTTCACGTAGGGACGCATCCGTTCGAAGAGCCCGCCCGTCCCGCCATGACGCGGATACTTGAACGTCGAATTCGGGCCCCATCCAGCATCGTCACGATCGAGCACCACGTTGCCGAGCACGCGCTTGATGTCGACCACCGACACGCGCTCACCGATCCACTCCTTGTTCATCATCTTCGGCGGATGCGCCCACACCTTGAAGTTGTAGGGCATCATGAAGTACTTCGCGATGCCGGCGCCGAACACGCCGTAGATCAGCTCCTCGAAGTTGTGGAAG
>JAICUE010000297.1 GCA_025936015.1 Gemmatimonadaceae bacterium | reverse complement strand
TCGATCTGCAGGTCGGTGAGCGCGTGCCAGCGGTCGGCGCGGCTGCGCATCTCGTCGACGTCGGCGTCGACCGGAGGGCCGATCTCGCCGGCGAGCGCCGCGAGCCTGATGAAGAGCTGCCGCTCTTCGCGGCGCCGGGTGTGGTAGCGGGTCAGCGCCGCGGTGTCGCGCTCGATGAGATAGCGCTGATGGTCGTCCTGCTCCTCGATGAACATCAGTCGCAGGTCACCGGACACCGGCCGCGCGGCGCCGACGGTGCCGTTGGTGACGCGGCGAAGCTCGTCGAGGCGCCGGATCATGACGAGGGGGGTCACCGCGAGGGTGAGCAGGCAGAGAAGCACGAACACGAACGCGACGACCGGCAGCTGGGCGCGCCACCCGCGTTCGTCAGCGAAGCCGATTGCCTCGCCTGCGGGGAAGCCTGCTTCGCTATTGCTCGTCATCACCCCGATATCGTTCAGTTTCGACTGTGCGTTCCCGGCGGCGCGGCGGCGATCGTTCAGCGCTGCGGCGCCACACCTTGAATAACCCGTCCGCGCCGAAAACGTTGGCTGTGCCCGCGCCGACACGAATGCGTAAATTACCGGCGTCGCGGCGGCCGCTCCACGCGACACCACTCGCACCGGCGTTTCCCGTGACCGCTCCACACACCGACGAAGAGCTTCCCGCCGCTCCACCGCCGACGACCCATCCGTCGGATCTCGGGTTCGGGCGCGTCGTCGCGAACCAGGTGCGGGGGCGGTTCCTCACCCACGAGGGAGTGCCGACGAGCCGCAAGTACGGAATCGGCGCGCAGCGTTCGTCGCGCTTCTATCTCGGTGCGCTGAACGTCGGCTGGCCGGCGTTCGTGGCGTGGCTGATCGGGATCGTCCTCCTGATGAACGGCTGCTTCGCGCTGGCCTACGGAGCGTTAGGCGACGGCGCGCTGCGCGGCGCCAGCGCGCTCGGCCTCTCCGACCCCTTTCTTCGCGCCTTCAGCTTCAGCGTCGGCATCTTCACGACGACGGGGACGGGGGCGATCCACGCCGTCGGGCAGACGGCGACCTGGCTCGTGGTATTCGAGTCGCTGATCGGGCCATTGACGCTCGTTGCCGCGGCGGGACTGGTGATCGCCCGCCTGACGCGCCCGCGGATGCGCATCCGCTTCAGCGAGTCGGCGATCGTCGCGCCGTACGAGGGTGGCCGCGGACTGATGTTCCGGATGGTGAACATCCAGCCGGGTGAGCTGAGCGACGTGCAGGTACGCGTGAGCCTCGTCGTCTTCGAGGAGAGCGACGGCAAGCGCGAGCGGAACTTCTACCCGCTCGCCCTCGAGCGGAACTCGGTCGAGTTCTTCACCCTCCACTGGACGGTGGTGCACCCGATCACCGCCGACAGTCCGCTGCACGGCGCGACGCCGGAGTCGCTGCTCGCCGCGCAAGCCGAGCTTCTCATCCTCGTCAACGCCCACGAAGAGACATTCTCGACCCGCGTCACCGCCCGCGCTTCCTACACCTGGGACGAGATCCGCTGGGACGTGAAATGGGCCAGCGTCTTCGCCAGCACGACCGACGGCACGCTGGCGATCGACGTCGACCGGCTGGACCGGACGGAGCGACTGCCGGAGGGGACGACGCGGGTCCCGGCGGCGCTTGAGAACCAGACTCCCGCCGCCGTTAGCGAATCAACTACAGCCGTTAGCCATTAGCCATAAGCTGTCAGCGACGGCGGTAACCGCAGTCGCTTCCTGCTAAAGGCTAAAGGCTAACAGCCGACGTACCGTGAGGCCTAACGGCGGCACGACAGCGCCGTCACCGCGTGTCCCCTGCCCCGGCGCGGATCGCCTCGAGGTCGAGCTCCTGCTCCAGCTCGCGGAGGACCTCGTCGGAGATCGCGCCTTCGTTGCGGAGGCGGATGAGGATGCGGCGCTCGGCGCGGATCATTCCGGCGCGGAGGCGGCGGCGGGCGGCGGGGCCGCCGCCGTGGTGCTCGGAGAGACGGGCGCGATCGCGCAGCTCGGTGCGGAGCCAGTCGACATCGCGCCGGTCCACCCACGGCTCGCGCGACATGTCCTCGAGTGCCTCGGCGCCGCGGCGAAGTGCTTCGCGGCGAGCGAGCGCCTCTTCCTCGAGCTGCGTCTGTTCCGCCGGGAAGTGGAAGGCGCGGATGATCGGGGCGAGCGTCAGCCCCTGCACGACGAGCGTCATGAGGATGACGCACATCGCGATGAGGACGATCTCCGTCCGGTACGGGAATGGCTCGCCGTTGCCGAGGAGGCGCGGCAGCGACAGCGCCGAAGCGAGGGAGACGATGCCGCGCATGCTCGTCCAGCCGATGAGGAACACCGACTTGCCGCGCGGCGGCGGCTGTTCGCGGCGCGCGCGGCGGTTGAGCTCGCGCGGGAGCACCGTCCAGATCGGGACCCAGAGCAGCCGGACGACGATCGCCACCACGCCGACGATGAGGCCGGTGCGCAGCGCGAAGCCTAACGTTTCGTGCGACACGGTCCGCAGCATCGCGCCGAACTCGGCGCCAAGGACGAGGAAGATGACCGCGTTGAGGAGGAAGACGACGAGGTCCCAGACGGTCCGCGTCTGCAGCCGCGACATCGGCGAGACCGCGGTCGAGAGCTGCTGGCCGAGAAACAGCCCGCCGGCGACGCAGGCGAGTACCGCCGAGACGTGGAGCGACTCGGCGACCGTCCAGGCGAGGTAGGGACCGGTCAGGGTGAGCAGCGTCTCGGCGAGGGCGTCCTTCGTCCAGCGGGAGGCGCGGACGATCAGCCAGCCGACGAGGAGCCCGATGAGCGTCCCGACGCCGGCGTCGATGAAGAAGCGAACGATCGACTCGCCCCAGCTGAAGGCGCCGGTCACGGCGGCGGCGACCGCGGTGCGATAGAGGATCAGCGCCGATGCGTCGTTGACGAGGCTTTCTCCCTCGAGGATGACCGTGACGCGGCGCGGCACCGGCAGGCGGGAGACGATCGCGGCGGCAGCGACCGCGTCGGGCGGGCTGACGATCGCGCCTAACGCGATCGCGACCGCCCATGGCATCCCGGGGACGAGCATCCTCGCCACGAGCGCGACGGCGGCCGAGGTGACGAGCACGAGCGCGACGGCGAGCGACCCGATCGGGCGGATGTTCGCCTTGAACTCGCGGAGCGGGGTGAAGTACGCCGCCGCCCAGAGGATCGGCGGGAGGAAGACGAAGAAGACAACGTTAGGCTCGAGCTCGGGGATCGCGATGCCGGGAACGAGCGCGATGCCGAGTCCGGCGACGACCTGGAGGATCGGCGAGGGAATCGGCAGCCGCCGCGCGACGGCGGTCAGCGCGACGACGAGCGCGGCGAAGAAGACGGCGACGATGACCGGAGTGAAGTGCTGCACGGCGTCGGGCTCGGATTGGCGGAGCGCGGGATCGGGGGCGCCGGGGGCGCGGGTCCGCGCTGAAGCTATCGCGCTGGACCATCTCTTGTAGGGGAGTCAGCTTCAGGGCATCGGTCCCAACGGACCACGAACTTCAGCACGAGAATCTTCATGGCATCACAACAGCAGACGACACCACCGCCGCGTCCCGTCGGGGGCGCGCGGCAGACTGAAGTCGCCGTCCTCGCCGGCGGCTGCTTCTGGGGAGTGGAGGACATTCTCCGCGAGGTGCCCGGCGTCCTCGACACCGATGTCGGCTACACCGGCGGCTGGCTGGAGAACCCGACGTACCACGACACGCACGACAGCAAGTCCGGCCACGCCGAGGCGGTGCGAATCACCTTCGATCCGTCGGTGCTCAGCTACGAGACGCTGCTCGAGCAGTGGTTCTTCCGGCTCCACGATCCGACCACCCTCAACCGCCAGGGCAACGACCTCGGCACGCAGTATCGCTCGGCGATCTTTCCGCAGAGCGCCGAGCAGAAGGCGACCGCCGAACAGGTGATCGCCCGGGTGAACGCGTCAGGCAGGTGGAAGCGCCCGATCACGACGAGCATCGAACCGGCCGGCACCTGGTACAGCGCGGAGAAGTACCACCAGGACTACCTGCGCAAGAATCCCGGCGGGTATACGTGCCACTACCTGCGGCCGTAGTGCTGGCTGTGGGCGATAAGCTGTAAGCGCTAAGCTGTAAGCGCACGGCGTAACCGCAGTCGTTACCGCCGTGCGCTTACTGCTTGCTGCTTATCGCTTACTGCCGACGGCGGCAACAGACTAGCGGCGCGCGCCCTCCATCGCGCGCCAGCGGGCCATCACTGCGCGGTAGCGTGTGCTCGCCCGCGCGCAGGCGGCGACCTCGCTCGCGGTCGGGGTGACGTCGGCGCCCTGCATTGCCATCGCGGCCGCGAGCATCTCGTCGCTCACGCCGTTGAGCGTCGGTGGCGCTTCCGACCCGATGCGAGCGCCGCGAGCCCGGCCGCGGCGCGGCTGGTCCTCGC
>JAICUE010000117.1 GCA_025936015.1 Gemmatimonadaceae bacterium | reverse complement strand
TAGGTGTCCTCGGAGAAGTCCTCGTGCCCCGGGGTGTCGAGCAGGTTGACGTGGTAGCCGGCGTACTCGAACTGCATCACGCTCGACGTCACCGAGATCCCGCGCTCGCGCTCGAGCTCCATCCAGTCCGACGTCGCGTGTCGCTGCGCGCGACGACCCTTCACCGACCCGGCGAGATGGATCGCGCCACCGTAAAGCAGCAGCTTCTCGGTGAGCGTCGTCTTCCCCGCATCAGGATGGGAGATGATCGCGAAGGTGCGCCGTTTGGCGATCGCCTCGGCGATGACAGACTGGGTTACGGCTTCGGGCATGCGAAAGGGAGAAAGGAGAGGGGCGCCCACGAAACATAGCGTCTCCCTCGCCCCTCGTCCCACGTCAGGAGTTGGCGCAGCTTCCTCGTTGCAGCGTTAGGCCGCCCGGCTCGCGGTCAGCCCGGCCGCGCGTCGCCTCTGTTCTTGTCCGGCGATTGTTCCCGTCCCGTCACGCGCGCCCGCTCTTCCACATGCTGGACGAGCGCGAACAGGCGGTTTCGCTCGAGCGGCAGGACCAGCTCGGCGAGCACTGACCGGTAGGAGCCGGCGAACGAGGTCGGCGGATCGCCGGGACCACGGTAGAGGAGGATCGCGCCGCCCGGCAGCACCGGAATGCGGAGCGCGCGCGCATCGGCACGGAGCGCGGACTGCGCGACGATCGCGATGAGTGGCGGCTGCGCCGAGGCGACATCGATCGCCTCGGGCACGTCACCGGTCAGCAGGGCGCGGTGGCCGAGCGCGGTGAGCGATTGGGAAAGTCCCTCGAGGAGGGCTTCGTTCGAGCCAGTGAGAATGATCGTGGACATCGATGCTGCGTGTAATACGACCAGGGAGGCGTGACGCGCAAGACCGCCGCGGCGGTCAGGCTCTCGACTTCAAATATTTGCTGGACGATCGTGGTGCTTGTGACCGCGTCACCGGCCCTACTGCGAATCCTGCACCGCTCGTGAACATTCGTGAGCGACGTCACCCGATGAGCGCGGACATCGTGAATGTCTCGAGCACCCACAGCAGGAAATATGCGACGATGGGAGTGACGTCTATCATCCCGAGTGGCGGGATCACCCCGCGCAGCGGCCGCATGATCGGCTCGGTCAGCGCGAACGCCCAGCGAACCCAGCGCGAGTACGGCGAGATGCGCACCCAGCTCACGAGCACGCGTACTATGATCGCGAGCTTGAGGAGCGCAAACGTGTAGTGCAGGAGAAGGATCGCGATCCCGCGCGGCCCCATCGTGGCCGCGCCGTATGCGCCGGCCAGCTGCGCGAGGATGAAACGCAGCACCCAGAGTGCGACGATCCCGCCGACCACCACCGCGACGAGCATCCACCATGGCGCCGCGTGCGGCATCCCGCCGGCGCGTACGACGCGACGCTCCATCGGTGCGACGAGCGGATCCACGACTCGGCGGAAGAAGCGCGCGACCGGATTGAACGGGTTGATCCGCCGCGTCCGCACGAGCCAGTCCACCAGCGCGACCACCGCGAGCACGACCGCGACGATGAACAGCGCGTAACCGAACAGCCGGATCGCGTACGCGAACCACAGGAGAAATGTAGGCACGCGCGTAAACTACAGCGGTACGACTGCAGCCGTTAGCCGCTGGACGCGCGCTGACTGCAGTCGCCATCAGCCGGCCGGGGAGCGTAGATTGCCGGTCATGAAATACTGGCTGGTCAAGTCCGAGCCGTCCTCGTTCTCCTACGACGACCTCGCCAATGCGCCCGAGCGCACCACCTCGTGGGAAGGGGTGCGCAACTACGCCGCGCGCAACTTCCTCCGCGCGATGACTCGCGGCGACCGCGTCTTCTACTACCACTCCAACGCCGAGCCTAACGCTATCGTCGGCATCGCCGAGGTGGTGCGCGAGGCGTATCCAGATGCCTCGCAGTTCGACCGGAAGAGCGGGATGCACGACCCGAAGTCGAAGCGCGACTCGCCGACATGGAGCACGGTCGACCTCACGGCCGTCACGGCATTCCCGCGCCCCGTCACTCTCACCGAGCTGCGCGGCGTCCCCGGGCTCGAGAAGATGGAGTTGCTGCGAAAGGGGAGTCGCCTCTCGGTGATGCCGGTGAGCGCCGGCGAATGGCGCATCGTCTGCAAGCTCGCCGGAGTGAGTGCGGCGATCAGCGACGCGGGCTGAAGGCGTCGGCCTCTATCTCGATCAGCATCGCCGGATCGACGAGCCGCGTCACCTCGACCATCGTTGCCGCCGGCAGGATCGCGCCGAACACTTCGCCATGCGCGCGGCCGTAGCTCTCCCACTGCGAAATGTCCGTCACGAACATCCGCGTCCGGACGACGTCGCTCATCGATGCGCCAGCCTGCGCGAGCGCACTCGCCACGGTGCGCAGCGCCTGGATCGTCTGCGCGTAAGCGTCGCCCTCCCCGACGATCCGGCCGCTGTTGTCGGCCGCGGTCGTGCCGGCGACGTGCACCCAGTCGCCCGCGCGCACCGCGCGCGAGTAGCCGATCACCGGCTCCCACTTCCCACCGCTCGAGATGTTCTGCCGCTGTCCCATGTCGCGTCCGGTTTGGTGGTTGCGATTCCCGATCCGGCGTTGACCACGTCGCGGGAATGTTGTACGATAATCGGGCAGCAGTGGGTGGTGGATTTTCATCGGAGATGCAGATGATCGGTCGGTCGCGCGGTCCCTTCTCCAAATCAGGTGCATCGTAGCCGCTCTTTCCCGAGCGGCTTTTTTTTTGACCTCGCCCAAGGGCGAACGACGCCAGAGGAGTTCACAGCATGCAGACACCGGTCGCGGTCCAGCCCCAGAACGCACCCCCTCCCGCCGAGCCGCATCCGCTCGATCTGGTCTCACTCGGCAAGATCGTGCAGATCCGCGAAGTGCTGTTGCGCGCCGAAGCCGCCGGGCAGCGTGTGTTCCGTCTCGAGTCTGGCGACCCGAGCTTCAGCGTCGCTCCGCACGTGCTCGACGCGATCGCCGAGGCTGGCCGCGCGGGGAAGACGCACTACATCCCGAACAACGGGATCCCGCAGCTGCGCAGCGCGCTTGCGACCAAGGTGAAGGCGAAGAACGGACTCGAAGGCGTCACCGCCGACGACGTCTTCCTGACTAACGGTGCGATGCATGCGCTCTACGCCACCTTCGGGGCGCTCCTCGAGCCGGGAGACGAGGTCATCATCCCCGATCCGATGTGGACGGAAGTCGCCGAGAACATCCGTCTCGCCGGGGGGGTTCCCGTCGGGGTGCCGGTGCGCGCCGGCGAGGGGTTCGAGTACTCGCCCGAGCGTGTCATCGCGGCGATCACTCCGCGCACCCGCGCGATCTTCGTCAACACACCGCACAACCCGACTGGCGCGGTGCTCTCCCGTGCGACGTTGCAGGCGCTGGTCGACACCGCCCGCGCGCACAAGCTCTGGATCGTTTCCGACGAAGCGTACGAGGACGTGCTCTACGAGCCGGCGACGCATGTATCGATCGGCTCGCTCGCCGGCGACTACGCCGAGCACGTCGTCAGCATCTTTTCGTTCTCGAAGAGTCACGCGATGAGCGGACTGCGCATCGGCTACGTCGTCACCCGCGCCGCGTTGCTGCACGACCGCCTGCCGAAGCTGCTCCGCTGCACGATCAACGGAGTGAACAGCCTCGCGCAGTGGGGCGCGCTGGCCGCCGTCACCGGTCCGCAGGATCACCTGCCGAAGATGCGCGACGAGTATCTCGTCCGCCGCGACCTCCTGCTCGATGCGTTGACCGGAATCGAGGGCGTGCATCCGTTCGTCCCGCGCGGGACCTTCTTCGCCTGGGCCGACCTCGACGAGTCGCTCTACGCACGGTTAGGCGTCGAGGACGCCGACGGGCTGTCGCGCGCGCTCGCCGCGCAGGGAATCGGCAGCGCACCCGGCGACGCGTTCGGCAATTCCTGCGTGAACGCGATCCGGTTCTCCTTCAGCGCCGATACGAAGATGGTGCGTGAAGGAAGCGCCGCGCTGCGCAGCGCCCTCACCGGGGCGACGCCGTTAGGCGCGAACGCCGGTGCTGGCCGCGGTCCAGGGGCCGGCGCCTGATGGCGTCGAGCGCGACGCGCTCGCTCGGCTCGGGCCTCCGCGTCGCGCTCGGCGAGTACGACATCGGCTGGCACGACCCGGCGTCGTCCCTCGACCGGGCGCGCGCACTCGTCGCCGACGCGGCGCGCGCGGGCGCTCGGCTCGTCGTGCTTCCCGAGATGACGACGACGGGCTTCACGATGGACCGTTCGCAGGCGACTCCGCTCACGGGCGGTCACGCCGCGCGCCTGGCAGCGATCGCCGCGGAAGCAGGCGTGTGGCTCATCGCCAGTATCGCGGCGACGGAGGTCGCGCCTGACGGTGGAATGCCTGACGGCGGGATGCGTGACGGCAGCACCGGTGGCGCGGTCGCTGTTTCGCCGCGAGCGGGCCGCGCCGTCAATGCAGCCCTCGTGATCGATCCCGCCGGCGCGGTGGTCGCCGTCTACCGGAAGAAGAAGCTTTTCGCCTTCGCCGGCGAGCACGAGCATTATTCCCCCGGCAGCGAGGCGGTCACCGTCACGATCGACGGGGTGAGAATTGCGCCGCTGATCTGCTACGACCTCCGCTTCCCCGAGCTCTTCCGCGCCCTTGCTCACGACGTCGACGCATTCGTCCTCGTCGCCAATTGGCCCGCGGCGCGCCGCCTCCACTGGGACACTCTCACTCGCGCCCGTGCGATCGAGAACCAGGCATATGTCGTCGCGGTGAACCGCACCGGCACCGGCGGCAGCATCGATTACGATGGCGGCTCAGTAACCTGGGGACCGTTCGGCGAGCGTGCGCCGGAGGTCGCCGCGCCTAACGGTACCCGGCTCGTCGACCTCGACCCGGCGCGCGTCGCCACCATCAGGCGCGAGTATCCATTCCTCGCCGACCTCCAGCGCTGACGCTGGCGGCGGCCGCGACTCGCGCCATATACTGACGAATGCTTCCCGCCCGCGCTCGGCTCGCCATCTCCGCAATGACGACGAGCGCCAGCGCAGCGGCGCGGAAGATGGGCCTCATCTCGTTGCTTGCCGCGGCCCCGCTCGCCGCACAGCAACCGGCACGAGCGGCGCTCCCGGCCGACAGCGCGGTCACCGTCGCCGATAGCGCGCCCCTCATTCTCCGTGGGCGCAGGATCGTCGTCTTTCGCGCTCCCCTCGGCGCGGTAGTTCCCGCCGAGCGCGCCGCGGCCGCAACACGACGGCTCGAAGCGCTCGCCGACAGCGCGGTGGTCGACAGCATCGAGTACCATCACATCGCCGAGGGAATCCTCGTCTCGGTCGCGGGTCGCGGCGTCTTTACCATCGCACCCGCCGACGTCGACACGCTGCGGGGCGAGACGCTGACCTCGGTCGCGAGTGAAGCAACTGCGCGTTTGCATGTCGCGCTCACTGCCATGCGCGAGGAGCGCAGCATTCCGCACCTGCTCTGGGGCGCGGGCCTCGCCGCGCTCGCGACGGTCCTCTTCTTTCTCGCCCTGCAGCTGCTCGGTATCGTCAGGCGCTTCATCATCGCGAGGCTGCCTGAGGCCGCGAACGCCCGCCTCCTCGAGCCATCGGTCGCCGGGTTTACGCTGGTATCGCAGGAGCGCCTGCTCGCTTTCGTTCGGCGCCTGCTCGACGTGGTCGTCTGGGCGGCCGGGCTGTTCATCGCGTACCTCTGGCTCGCCTTCGTCCTCACTCGCTTCGCCTACACTCGGGTCTGGGGCGAGGCGCTGGGCAGCTACCTGGCGACGACCGTCACCCGCCTCGCGCTCGCCGCGCTCGCGGGGATTCCGGGGCTGTTCACCGTCGTCCTCATCTTCATCGCGACGCGATGGATCGCCCGGCTGGTCACCGCGTTCTTCGACGCGGTCGAGGGCGGCACCGTCGAGGTTCCGTGGGTCCATGCGGAAACCGCACACCCGACGCGGCGGATCATCGTCGCACTCCTCTGGCTCTTCGCGGTCGTCGTCGCGTATCCCTATCTCCCGGGCAGCGGAAGCGACGTGTTCAAGGGGGTGAGCGTCTTCGCCGGGCTGGTGCTTTCCCTCGGCTCGTCCGGCATCGTCAACCAGGGGATGAGCGGTCTCGTGCTGATGTACGCGCGGGCGCTCCATCCCGGCGACTACGTCCGCATCGGCGAGACCGAGGGGACGGTCCGCGCGCTTGGGATGCTGTCGACCAAGATCCGCACGCTGAGGGGAGAAGACGTGATCCTGCCTAACGCGGTCGTCGTCACCAGGTCCGTGAAGAATTTCTCGCGCGGCACCGTCGATGAGGCCCTGCTCCTGTCCACCAGCGTGACCATCGGCTACGACACGCCCTGGCGGCAGGTCGAAGCGCTGCTCCTGATGGCGGCAGCGCGGACCGCCGGGACGCGGCCGGATCCGGCGCCCTTCGTGCTCAAGACCGCGCTCTCCGACTTCTACATCGAGTACCAGCTCAACGTCGCGATCGAGCGGCCGGCGGAGCGGCTGCACACCCTCGATCGGCTGCACGGAAACGTGATCGACTGCTTCAACGAGTTCGGCGTGCAGATCACCTCCCCGCACTACGAAGCCGATCCGGACGAGCCGAAGGTCGTGCCCCGTTCACGGTGGCATCAGCCGCCAGCGGTCAGCCAGCGGGCAATTCCAGATCCGAGTACCGAGTAGCGATGAACGCACGCGGTGGGGATGGCTCGCTCGCTCGCGTCCACCAGTTCGGTGTCTGCCGTGCGGAGGTTCCGGGCGATAGATTCCGAAGTGCCGCGCACGGAGGTTGCGACGCGGCTGTCTCTCGGCAGGGCAATCGAGGGAAGGGCGGCGCCGATCGAGAGCGGTGCCGCGGCACCTACGGAGAACGGCATGGCGAAGACTGAAACGGCCCCGGCAGCCAGGGACGCGGCGAAAGACGCGACCCCGGCTCAGGGCGCGCTGGAAATACGTGACTCACGCACCGGCAAGACGTACAACGTCCCCGTCGCGACCCAGGGTGTCGAAGGCGACACCTTCATCAAGGCGATGGAGCTCCGCCCGATCAAGGAGGACCCGACAGAGTTCGGTCTCCTCAGCTACGATCCGGCGTTCATGAACACCGCGAGCTGCAAGAGCGCGATCACCTTCATCGACGGCGACAAGGGGATCCTTCGCTATCGCGGCTACCCGATCGAACAGCTCGCCGAGAGCGCGACATTCCTCGAGGTCGCCTGGCTGCTCCGCAATGGTGAGCTGCCTAACGCGCAGGAGTACCAGAAGTTCGTGCACGAGGTCACGTATCACACCTACGTGCACAAGAACCTCAACCGCTTCCTCGAAGGGTTCCGCTACGACGCCCACCCGATGTCGATGCTGCTCAGCAGCGTCGGCGCGCTGTCGTCGTTCTATCCGAACGCCCATAACATCATGGACGCGGAGCAGCGGAACATCGAGATCGTCAGGCTGATCGCCAAGCTGCCGACGATCGCCGCGTTCATCCTCCGCCACATGCGCGGGATGCCCTTCGTCTATCCGGACAACGACCTCTCGTACACCGAGAACTTTCTCTCGATGTGCTTCCGGATGACGGAGTCGAAGTACAAGGCGAGCGCGACGTTCAAGAAGGCGCTCGATATCCTGTTCATCCTCCACGCCGACCACGAGCAGAACGCATCGACCAGCGCGGTCCGCGCGATCGGGTCGACGCAGGTCGATCCGTACTCGGCGATCGCCGGCGGGATCGCGGCGCTCTTCGGACCGCTGCACGGCGGCGCG
>JAICUE010000452.1 GCA_025936015.1 Gemmatimonadaceae bacterium | reverse complement strand
CGTGAAAGTTCGCAGCAGCGTCAAGCCGATCTGTGAGCACTGCAAAGTCGTGAAGCGCGACGGCGTGACTCGCATCATCTGCAAGCGCAATCCAAAGCATAAGCAGCGTCAGGGCTAACTAATGGCTCGTATTGCCGGCGTCGATCTCCCTCGCGACAAGAAGGTTGAGATCGGCCTCACGTACATCTTCGGCATCGGTCGGACGACCGCGCAGCAGATCCTCGAGAAGACCGGGGTCACTGCCACGCAGCGCATCCGTGATCTGAGCGAGGCCGACATCAACAAGCTTCGTCAGGCCATCGAGCGCGATGTGCGCGTCGAAGGTGCGCTCCGCACCGAGATCGCGATGAACATCAAGCGACTGATGGACATCGGGTCGTACCGTGGCATCCGTCATCGCCGGGGCCTCCCCGTGCGTGGCCAGCGGACGCACACGAACGCCCGCACGAAGAAGGGACCACGCCGCGCGATTGCCGGCAAGAAGAAGGTAACCAAGTAGGCGTATGGCAACTGCGAAGAAGACCAAGCGCGTCATCGAGGCGGAGGGCATTGCCCACGTCAACGCGACGTTCAACAACACGATCATCACGATCACCGATCCGCGCGGCAACGCTGTGGCTTGGGGATCGTCTGGCAAGGCGCAGTTCAAGGGTTCGAAGAAGTCGACCCCGTTCGCGGCGACGGTCGCGGCGGAGCAGTGCGCGCGCGAGGCGATGACGCAGGGTGTCCGCCGCGTGCACGTGCGCGTGCAGGGCCCGGGCAGCGGCCGCGAGTCGGCCATCCAGGCGCTCGCCGCCGCCGGGCTGCAGGTCAAGTCGATCAAGGACGTCACGCCGATTCCGCACAACGGCTGCCGTCCCCCGAAGCGCCGGAGGGTCTGATCATGGGCCGCTATACTGGCGCGAGCTGCAGGCAGTGCCGCCGCGAGGGAACGAAGCTTTTCCTCAAGGGGCAGAAGTGCTTCACGGAGAAGTGCCCGGTCGAGCGTCGTCCGTATGCGCCCGGCCAGCACGGGCAGGCGACCGCTCGCCGCCGCAAGGCGTCCGAGTACAGCAAGCAGCTCCGTGAGAAGCAGAAGATCAAGCGCATCTACGGGATCAGCGAGGGGCAGTTCCGGAATACCTTCGAGAAGGTCACGACCCTTCCCGGAATCACCGGCCACAACCTCCTCGCCGCGCTCGAGAGCCGCCTCGACAACGTCGTGTACCGCATGGGATTTGCCGCAAGCCGCAAGGCGGCGCGCCAGCTGATCCGCCACCGTCACGTCGAAGTCGGCGGGAAGTCGGTCGACATCCCGAGCTTCGTCGTCACGCCGGGCGCCGAGGTTCGCGTCCGCATGAAGTCGCGCGAGCAGGTGTCGGTGATGACCGCGATGGATCAGTCGTCGCGCGGCGCGCCGCTCTCCTGGATCGCCGTCGACAAGGAAACGTTCAGCGGCCGGATGCTCGAGAAGCCGTCCCGCCCGAACATTCCGATCGCCGCCCAGGAGCAGCTGGTCGTCGAGCTCTATTCGAAGTAACGCAGTCCGATCGCAGTTCGGCCATTTAGCTATTAGCCGTTAGCCATCAGCGACTGCGAAAACGCCGTCGCTCACTGCTAACGGCTAAAGGCTAACGGCTCGAGAGTGAAGTAAAATTGGCGAGAGGGTTCCTCTCGCCGGTCGGGACCTTGACTCCCATACGAGCCTACCGCGCGTCAAGGGCGGGGTAGGGCGTCACTGGAGCGCTGCTCCAGCGAGACCAACAGAGGAAATACGGAAATGGCACAGACGATCGATCTCCGCGGGCTGGTTCGCCCGCAGCTGGTAGAAGCGACAACGCGCGACGACAACCCGAATGTCGCCGAGTTCCGGCTGCAGCCGCTCGAGCGCGGCTTCGGCCACACGTTAGGCAACGCGATGCGTCGCATGCTGCTCTCGTCGCTCCGCGGCGCGGCGGTGTGGGGCTTCCGCATCGATGGCGTCGTCCATGAGCACCAGACGATTCCTGGCGTCGTCGAGGACGTCCACCAGATCATCGGCAACCTCAAGACGCTGACGCTGTTCATGTCCGACGACGTCGAGGATGCGGTCCTCCGCATCTCGAAGTCCTCGTCGGGCCCGGTCACCGCCGGCGACATCATGGAGTCGGGTGGGACGCGCGTGCTCGATCATGCGCACCACATCCTCACGCTGCAGGACGACCGTGAGCTCAACGTCGAGCTCTACGTCAACAAGGGACGCGGCTACGTCGAGTCCGACCAGCACCCGCTCGATCGCGGACTGCCGGTCGACCTCGTCCGCATCGACTCGATCTACAACCCGGTTCGCCGCGCCAACTTCGCCGTCGCCGAGACGCGCGTTGGCCAGCGCACCGACTACGATCGCCTGACGCTCACCGTCGAGACGAACGGCACGATCACGCCGCAGGAAGCGGTCAGCTACGCGGCCGCGCTCGCGCAGACGCACTTCCAGTACTTCGTCGAGTTCGGATCGCACTCGTCGGCTCCGCTGATGGCCGGCGACGGCGTTGGTGGCGGCGACGGCGCCCGGCTGTCGACCGTGCTTCGCACCCCGATCGACGACCTCGAGCTGTCGGTGCGCTCGGTGAACAGCCTCAAGAACTCCAACATCCGCACGTTAGGCGACCTGGTGCGGCAGACGGAGAGCCAGATCCTGCAGGTCAAGAACTTCGGCAAGAAGTCGCTCCAGGAGATCGCCGATCTTCT
>JAICUE010000464.1 GCA_025936015.1 Gemmatimonadaceae bacterium | reverse complement strand
TGCGCTTCCCCGCTGGACAGGGCAGGCGCGGGGTTGCCATCATGTTGCAGTCATGACGATTCCCGAGCTGTACCCCGATCTCGCGCGGCTCCTCGGCGAGTACTTCTCCCTCGAGAACGCCCGGAATGGCGCGCGCTATCGCGATGCCGTCCTCGTCTTCATCCTCACCGAGCCGCACGGGACGCTGCTGCAGACCGCGAGCGACGCCCGCGCGGTTCTCGCCGTCGATTCGGAACTCGAGGCATTCGAGGCGTTCGTTCGCGAACAGGGGCTCGACTTCAACTCGCTTGGTCCCGGCGTGACGGCTGAGGACTGGTTGGCGGACGTCGTCAATCTCATTGGCAACGCCGTGTGAGTGCGACTGCCTCATAGCCAGTCTGGCGCCTGAGCCTCCGCGTTTCGACGAGCGACACTCACGCGTCTTTTCTGCGTGCCTCTTTCATCCTGGTTCCGACGTGCCCCATCGGCGAGCCGCACGACGCCGTTGACGACAAGGCAAGGCCTCGCGAAGCGATGCGCCGAATGCCGGATAGACCTGCCGGAGGCCGCGCGGTTCTGCTTCATCTGCGGGCGCGAAGTGGATGCGGAGGCGGGAACCGGCGCGGCGCTCGCCGGTGGGGACGATCTGGTGATCGCGACCGTGAAGGCGCGGCTGGCCCACGCGTTAGGCAGCCGCTACCGGGTGCGCGAGGTGCTCGGCAAGGGCGGGATGGGGATCGTCTTCCTCGCCGACGACCTCACCGAGGAAGTCCCGGTCGCGATCAAGGTGCTGCGCCCGGAGCTGTCGAGCGACGAGAATGGCGTGGCGCGCTTCCGGCGGGAGGCGGAGATCGCGTCGCGGCTCGAGCATCCCGGCATCATTCCCATCCTGCGCGTCGGCAGCGAGGACGGGGTGCACTATTTCGTGATGCGCTACGTCGACGGCTGCTCGCTCGACGCGCTGCTCCGCGAACGTAAGGCAGACGAGCGTCCCCTGTCGATCGCCGCGGTCACGCGGATACTCGGCGAAGCGGCGGCGACGCTGGCGCATGCGCACCGCGAAGGGATCGTTCACCGCGACGTGAAGCCGGCGAACATCATGCTCGACGAGGACGGCCGAGTGCTGCTCACCGACTTCGGGATCTCGAAGAGCGCGGTGGCGAGCACCGGCGCGACGACCGCGGCGGCGCTCACCGAGTTCGGTACCGTCCTCGGCACACCGCACTACCTCGCGCCGGAGCAGGCGCTCAGCCGGAGCGTGGATGGGCGCGCCGACCAGTATGCGCTCGCGATCGTCGGCTTCGAGATGCTGACGGGTGCAGTACCCTTCGACGACGAGACGCCGCACGGGATCATTCACCGCCATGTCAACGAACTGCCGCCGCGGGTGACGGCGCTGCGCGACGACGTTCCGGAGCACGTCGCCGCCGCGATCGCGCGTGCGCTGCTCAAGGCGCCATCGCATCGCTTCGCGACGATGGACGAATTCGCGCGAGCGCTCGATCCCGCCGCCGCGCGTGCGGCGCGGCGGTGGCGAATCGTGCGTACCGCAGCGGCAGCGGTGCTATCCGCTGCGGTGCTCGCGGCTGCGGTGTGGGCGAGCCGGGTCGCGCGCTGAGGTCAGGCGACGAGCTCTGAGGCGATCTGGCGCAACGCCGTCGCTGCCTGCAGTGCATCGTTGCTCGGCGCCGCACCGCCGTGGATCGCCGCCACGAGCTTGTCGTCGCGCGAGTAGAGATCGGGTCCGAAGTGCAGCTCGTCGTCCGACATGAACGTCGTGAAGTAGACGATGAAGACGGGAATGTGCTCCTTGATGCGCACCGTCTTGTTGTTCGGCTCATTGTCCATCGCCGAGCGAACCGAATCCTCGGACCAGCCGAGCACCCATTGCGCGAGCTCCACCGGCTTCTCGACGCGGATGCAGCCGTGGCTGAACGCACGGACGTCCTTGTCGAAGAGGCTGCGAGTGGGGGTGTCGTGCAGGTAGATGTTGAAGCTGTTCGGGAAGATGAACTTGACGAGGCCGAGCGAGTTCTTGGGGCCCGGCTTCTGGCGGATGCCCGTGCGCGAGCCGTCCTGCCAGTACTCGAGATCATTGGCGTCCATGAAGCCCGGATCAGCGGCGATCTTCGGCTCCATCTCGGTCTCCTGGATGTCGGGCGTCACGTTCCAGTAGGGACGGAAGACGACGTACTCCATCATGTCGCTGAACGTCGGGGTGTTCTTGTCCTTGTACTCGGCGCCGACGATGACCTTCATCTCGAGCGCGAGCTCGTTGTCCTGGTAGGCGGCGAACTGGAAAGCGGGAACGTTGACGAGGATGTAGCGGCTGCCTAACGTGCGCGGAAGCCAGCGGTAGCGCTCCATGTTCGCGGCGATCTGGCCGAGCCGGTAATCGGCGGGGACGTTGAGCGCCGCGAGCGTGCCGGGGCCGAGCAGGCTGTCGACGACGATGCCGTGTGTTGCCTGGAAGTGGGCGACCGCGCCGGCGAGGCCGCCATCGTACAGCACGCCGTCAGGGATGAGCGTATCGGGCGGCGTCGGCGCGGCCGGGCGCGGCGCGTCGGCGGCGATGAGACCTTCGAC
>JAICUE010000038.1 GCA_025936015.1 Gemmatimonadaceae bacterium | reverse complement strand
GCGGTGTACGATTCGAGGATTTGCTCGAGCTCCTCGCGCAGCGCGAGGCCGATGTCGCGAAGGCCGTGCGCGCGATGCTCGCTCGACGCGCGCTGCGCCCGCGCCGCTCGAGCGGCCGCCGGCTCTTCCGCGCGACCCGCCGATGCGGGTACTGGTGAAGGGAGCCAGACGGTGAACGACGAGCCGGTGCCTAACGTGCTCTCGAGCGTGAGGTCGCCGCCCATCAGTCGCGCGAGGCGCCGGCTGATCGCGAGACCGAGCCCGGTCCCTCCCGCTTCACGCGTTCGCCCGCCATCCACCTGCACGAACGGATCGAACACCGTCGCCTGCATCTCGGAACCGATTCCGATGCCGGTATCGCTGACCGTGATCCACGCCCACGGCCCGTCGCCAAGCACTCGCGCCTCGGGGGGCGCCACCAGGGCCCCGCCCCCGGAGACTTCGATCCGGCCACCGGGCTCGGTGAACTTCACCGCGTTCGACAGGAGATTGAGCAGTATCTGCCTGACGCGATCGTCATCGCCGACGAACGCGGTGTCCTGCTCGGCGCGTACCGCGGTGAGCGCGACTCGGCGCTGGGTGGCCTGCGCGCTGACGACCGTCAGCGCGGCGTCGATGGCGCGGCTCACCGAGCCGCGCTGTGCCCGGATGATCATCCCGCCGGCGTCGATCTTCGCGAGATCGAGGATGTCGCTGATCAGCCCGAGCAGATGGTTGCCGCTCGCCTTGAGCCGCTCGAGGTAGCTGCGCTGCGCGCTGTTGAGCGGTCCGCTGAGCTCGAGGTTGAGCAGCTCGGCGTAGCCGACGATCGCATTGAGCGGCGTGCGCAGCTCGTGACTCATCGTCGCGAGGAACTGCGACTTCGCCGCGTTCGCTGCGTCTGCGTCGGCGCGCGCGCGGTCGGAGATCAGCTGCGCATGCTCCGCGACGATGGTCCGCTCGCGCAGCTCGTCCTGCTGCAATTCCATCTCGGCGGCTTGCGCCTCGAGCTCGGAGGCCTGCTGCTCGAGCTCCGCGGCCTGCTCCTCGAGCTGCCGCTGCGTGCGATAGTGCTCGGTGAGATCGTGCGCGACGACGGTCCACGCGTGAAGATCGCCAGCGCGGATCGGCGCGATGCGGAGCTGCCAGCTGCGCAGCGCCTCGTTGCGGGGCATCGTTTCCGCCTCGAACGTCGCATCGTCGGCCTGATCCATCGTCGCCGGGCGCTGGCCGTCAGGCACCCGGAACAGCTCCCAGATCGACGATGGACGGGTTGCGCCGTCGGCAGAATCGAGCAGCAGCTCGCCGGCGTCGTTTGCGCTGAGCACCGTGCCGCGCTCGTCGACGGTGAAGACCGGCTCCGGAAGGACACGCAGCAGCCCGGCGAGGAATGCCTCGGACGCGAGCGACCGCTCCGGAGGGACCGGCGTATTCACCGCCAGCGACGTCGCCGCCGCATGCGCGGTCTCGATGCGCTCCCGCGTGCGGGCGTACAGCTGCCGCCGATGCGTGAGGTCGGCGAGGCGCGCGATTAGCTCCGGCCCGACTTCGTCGGGAGTCACGATCCAGAGCTCACCGACCCCCGGCGCGAAGAGGAGTGACTGCCGCGCACGTTCGCGCTGCTCGGCGGCGACCACGGCCGCGACCTGCAACGGGCGCTCGAGGTCGTGGAGGCGGCGCGCGATGCGGGCGAAGGGAAGAGTCCCGTCGATCAGCGCGCAGTCCGCACTCTCCAACGCGCACACGAGCGCCGCCTGGTCGCCGGGGACGCGCACCTCCTGCTCGGAAAGCAGGTGCTGCTCGCCGCCGGCTCGCGCGGCCCACCCCGGCAGCGCGCTGCCGCGAACGACGACGACGTTAGGCGGCGTGGCCACGGTGTCCGTTCAGCGGTGGGCGACCGAAGCGATGGCGCGCATCCTCGCCTACAGCAGCGGGAGACCGAGCAGTGCGCGACCGACCCACGTCTTCAGCATGTCGGTCGTCGGCGCCATGACGTGACTGGCGCGGGCGTCGCGAAGGATTCGGGTCAGGCGGCCATCGTCGCGGTAGCCGGCGCCGCCACACAGCGTCATCGCTTCGTTCGCGATCCGGACAGCCGCGTCGCCCGCCGCGGCCTTGCACGCGAGAATCGAGGTCAGCGCGTCGGGCGCACCCGCATCACCCTTGCGCGCCGCCGAATGAATGAGCTGGCGCGTCGCCTCGAGCTCGGTCCACAGCTCGCCAAGCCGATGGGCAACCACCGGCGCCGCGCCGAGCAGTTCACCCGAATGCGCGTAGCGACGGGTGCCGACGTGCGCGCGCGCCTCGTCGAAGGCGGCCTGCGCGACGCCGAGGTAGGTGCCGGCCATCGCCATGAGAAAGTACGGAGCGATGACCTGGAAGACGTACCAGAGCTGGTCCCCGGGGTCGCCGAGGAGATTCGCATCGGGAATCCGCACGTGATCGAGATGCAGCGTGCGCGAGTCGTTCGAGCGCATCCCGAACCCGGCCCACGCTGCGTCCCACGACGCGCCGGGGAGATCGCGATCGAGAAGCAGGCAATTGAACTGGCCTTCCTCTCCCTCGCCGGTGAAGGGGAGGGTCGAGATCACGTACGAGTCCGCGTGCCCGGCATTCGTGACGAAGCTCTTGGTCCCCGTCACCTCGATGCTGTCGCCGTCACGACGGGCGGCGACCTCGGGATACACGAAGAACGCGCCCGATCCCGGCTCGCTGAGCGCGAGGGTGGTGAGATGTTCGCCGCGGGCGATCGGCTCGAGGTAGTGCTCGCGCTGGTAGTCGGTCGCCTTCGCGGCGATGACCGCGCTCCCGACACAGTGCATCGCGAAGCACAAGCCGGTCGATGCGCTCTCGGCCGCGAGGATCTCGGAGACCGCGACGAGGCCGAGCATCCCCTGGCCGAGGCCCCCGGCATCGTTAGGCACGAGCAGTCCGGTCAGGCCGGCCGCGGCGAGTGCCTCCATCGTCTCGGCCGGCCACCGCGCGTCGCGATCATCGCGCTCGGCGTGCGGTGCCGTGACGGTCCGGGCGATCTCGCGCGCGGCATCGACGATCGGAGCGAGCGAGTCGGAAAGGAGGTCCGGAACGGTCATTGAGAAAAACTTAATGAGAGGGCGGGGAGTCCGCTGAGCAAGCGCTGCGCCGCCGCATGCGAATCCCGCCATGCGGACGAGAAACCGCGTGCATCTGGCCGCGATCGCGTTCGCCACGCTGCGGGCATGATTAAAAGTTGCTCATGTCAACTCGGAGATCCATGGTTTCCGCCAGCGCGGGCGTATTCTGCGCCCGCGCGTTCACCAGCGAGCGGAGTTACCCATGTCGACAAGCCTCAGCGAAAGAACGGAACGCAGCGGAATGCGGGTGCGTGAGGTAGCGACGCGTCACCTGGCAGCGGTGATTGCGTGCGCGGTCGCCGTCGCGTGCGGCACCGACGGTCTGGCGCCGGCCACTCCCGCGCCATCGATTGGCGGCACGCCGTCGTTCCAGTACGCGTGGGCTCCGAACACGCCGAACTGCGGCGAGTCCATCGACTTCGAGGTCGCTCTCATGCCCGGGATTCTCGAGGTTGGCCAGCAGGGGGAGGCGGCGTTCAATCCCGGAAATCAGACTGGTGGAGTCACGTGGACGTCGAGCGACACCGCCGTCGTGAAAGTGGCGATGATGACTCCCGACGACCAGAACTACCGTGCGTACACGAACGCAGTGGGCGCCGGCTACTCGTGTATCAAAGCCGTGGTAATGTCGGGCGCGCCGTCGATCAAGACGGGCGTGTCACGAATCGCCGTTCCCGGCGTGCGAGTCGTTCCCGCATCGATCGGCGGCGCGGCTTCGACCACTCAGGGGCTGACGGTCGCGGCTGCTGTCGCCGCCGATGGCAGCCCGATCCCCGGCGGGACAATCACCTGGACGAGCGATGCGCCAGCGATCGCAAGCGTCGACCTCGAAGGCGGCGTCAGGCTGAATGCTGCCGGGAACACCAACGTGCACGCGCAGCTGCTCGGCGGATCGGCGACGATCCCGGTAAGCGTGCGGCCTGAGACGTCGATCAGTGGCCCGACGACAGCACAGGTGGAAGGACAGACTGCGACCTTTCTGGCTAGCACCGTCGGCTGCAATACCGTCTGCACGTACCAGTGGTCGATGAGCTGGATCGACCGCCCGAGCGGTATCTTCTACGAGAGAACGTTAGGCACCGCCGCGACGCAGAGCGTTCGTGCGCCATTCGATACGTATCAGTACGAGCTCGATGTCGTGACGACCTCGAACGGCGTATCGGACAGCGATGTGCGCCTCATGCGCGTCGTTTCCGCATCGGGTTGCACCAGCCGCACGGGTTGCTAGACGCGGCGCCGAGGAAGATCGCAGACGGGAATCGGGGGGGTGGGACGGGGAGAGTGGGGCGCCGCACTCTTCCCGTCGTCGCTCGAAAGTAGGCGGTCCATTTCTTGTCACCGGCGATGAGGGGCCGGAATCACGGGTCGCCGGATGCCTGCTTGACAGGAAGAAAGTCTCGACGTATATAACAATCGTGTTATATAACGAGATTGTTTAATGCAGGCCGCCGCCGACCATCTCAGCGCCACCCTCGCCGCGCTCGCCGACCCGACGCGTCGCGCGATACTGAGCCGACTCGCGCATGGTGAGGCGACGGTCAGCGAGCTCGCCGAGCCGTTCGCGATCAGCCAGCCGGCGGTGTCGCGGCACCTGCGGGTGCTCGAGCAGGCAGGGCTGATCAGCCGCGGCCGCGATGCGCAGCGGCGTCCATCCCGCCTCGTCGGCCGGCCACTCCGCGAAGTCGTCGATTGGGTCGAGCAGTACCGGCAGTTCTGGGATCAGCAGCTGACCCGGCTCGATCACTACCTCCGCGAGGTGCAGGCGGAGGAGGCGACGGCGTCGAAGCCGAAGCGGAAATCACGACACAAGGCCAGCAAGGAGCGGCGACATGGCGGCAAGCGGAAGTAGCGCGCGGAACGTGAGCGGCGGAGCAGCGGGCGAGGAGCTCCTCATGACGCGGATCTTCGACGCACCGCGCGAGCTCGTCTTCGCCGCCTTCACCGAGCGCGAGCACCTGAAGCGGTGGCAGGGCGCGCCGGTGGCGATGACGGTCACGATCGAGAAGTCCGACATCCGTCCCGGCGGCAGCTATCGCATCTGCATGCACGCGCCTAACGGCGACCAGCACTGGCTCGAGGGCGAGTATCTGGAGGTCGTCGCGCCGGAACGGCTCGTCTACACCCATTGCTGGCTCGACGCAGCCAAACGGCGGGGACGGGAAACGCTCGTGACGATCACCTTCGCCGAGCGCGATGGCGGGACGCAGCTCACGCTGCGCCAGACGGGACTTGTCTCGACGGCGTCGCGCGACGGGCACGAGCACGGATGGGCAAGCACCTTCGATCGACTGGCGGGATACCTCGGAACCACTACACCCGATGCGCGGACTCGCGCGGAGAGAACACGATGACCACGACGGCACAGCCCGCGCGCAGCGAGACCGCGGGGTTCCAGCACCAGGCCCGCGTCACTCACATTGTCCTCGGCCGCACCCTCGACGGCCTGACGCAGGAAGACACCATCATCCGCCCACAGCCGGCGGGGAACTGCCTCAACTGGGTGGTCGGTCACCTGATCGCGATCTATCACAACCTCCTGCCGATGCTCGGCCAGGAACCGGTGCTCCCGCTCGATGTCCTCGAGCGTTATGACCGCGGCGCGCCGCCGCTGCCCGATGGCGCCGCGCTGGACATCGGCGACCTGCGCCGCGCGTGGGACGAGACGTCGCGCCGGGTGGAAGCCGGGCTGGCCGCCCTCGATCCGTCAACGTTAGGCGCTGCGGCGCCGTTCAGTCCCGGCGGTGACCCGAACGAGACTGTCGCGACGCTCCTCGCGACGATCGTCTGGCACCAGGGCTATCACGTCGGCCAGGCGGGACTGCTGCGACGAATGGCGGGGAAGCCAGGCGTGATCGGGTGAGGTGAGCTTTGCCGTTTGCGGCGGTCGAGGGGAACGTCGCGTACCTGCTGACCCACATCTAGTACGACGATCCGCCAACGCCGCTACGGAAGCTCGCGCACCCAGATATTGCGGTAGCTGATCGGCGGGCTCGGATCCCCGTGCGCCTGCAGCCTGATTGCCGACCGCCCGTGCGCCTTGTACCACGGCGCGCCGATGTACTGCGTCGTCCCCTTGAGGGCGAAGTTGTTCTGGATGAGGACCCCGTTCTGGAACGCGGTGACGCGGGCGGGCGTCGCGAGGCTGCCATCGGCGTTGAAGGTCGGCGCGGTCCAGACGACGTCGTAGACCTGCCACTCGCCCGGCTTCCGCATCGCGTTCACGAGGGGCGGCGACTGCTTGTACATGCTGCCGGCCTGGCCGTTGACGTAGGTCGTGTTGTCGTACGAGTCGACGACCTGCAGCTCGTAGCCATCGTTGCCGATCGTCGCGAGGAAGACGCCGCTGTTCCCACGCGCCTGGCCCGAGCCAGTGATGCCGACGGGGACCTGCCACTCGAGATGCAGCTGGTAGTTGTTGAAGTGGCGCTTCGTCTCGATGTCGCCCGCCTGCTTGTTCACGGTGACGACGCCATCGTGCACCGTCCATTGCGCCGGCTGATTCGTCGCGGTGCTGACCCACTCATCGAGGTTGCTTCCGTCGAAGAGATGGATCGCGTCCGAAGGCGGCATGTCATCGGTCGCCCCCGGCGTGACGATCTTCGGCACCGGCGTCCAGACTTCGGTGGCTTCAGGCTTCACGGTCTGCTGCTGGGCAATCGCCAGCGCCGGCACGGCGGCAACGGCGAGCGCGGCGAGAAGATGGTTGGTCATCGCTGGACGAAGCACGGGATTGAGGTTCGTGTCAAGCTCAGGAACGCCGAAACAGCGGTGACCGCGCTGCAACTGCGGGAACTGTCACAGGAGGCACGGAGGACGCGGAGGGTTTTCTTCAAAGCGTTCCGGGAAGGCCCGAGCGAAGCCCCAAGGAGTGCATGCTTTACAAATGCCTCGAAGCGACGCCGTTGACGAACCGCTCCGTGTCCTCCGTGCCTCCTGTAAGGAACCGGCCGTTCACGAACCGCTCCGTGTCCTCCGTGCCTCCTGTAAGGAACCCACCGTCGCATTCCGCCGTGTCTCTCCCCGAACGTTAGGCCTGACGCGACGACCGCGACCGTCCGCTACCTGGTGAACACGTCCTTCCCGAACGGCTGCAGTCCCTGCTGTCCGGCGTAACCGAGGTGGGGGAGGCCGAAGATGTCCTCGACGCTGCGAAGCATCGAATAGTGGTTGTACGGGACGTCCGAAACCGTGCCGGGCTTGATGAACGGCGAAATCAGCACCGCCCCCGGACGGCCGCCGCCCGGTCCCTCGACCCCGGCATGCTCGACGTTAGGCCCTGGCTGCTCGTCGCAGCAGATCGTCGTGTCGGCGCGGTTCGCCTCGTCGAAGGTGATGATGAGCAATCCTCCCGAGCGAAACGCGGGGGAGCTGGTGATGATCGGCACCCAGTGGCGGAGGAAGGCGTCGGCCGAGACGAGGCCGCCGGGCTCGCCGTTCACGCATGGCGTGTCGTGCGCGTCGTGACAGAGACTCGGTGAGATGAACGAGTAGTTCGCCGTCCGCGCCGGGGACGCGAGGTCCGCCTCGAGGTGCGTCAGGGAGACGACGTTCGAGTCGCACGCCGGCGTATCGATGATCGAATGGAAGTAGACGAACGGGTTGTGCTTGGTCGCGTACTGATCGTTAGGCGCGGCGCCCTCGGTGAGGTCTGGCGCGCCGATCGCCGGATGCCCGCAGGTGGCGGCCTCGCGCGAGGGATCGAGTCCCATGTCCTCCATGTACGCGTGCCAGGTGAGTCCGCGCCCCGCGAGCTGGTTCGCGACCGTCTGGATCGGAGCGGGATAGACGCAGCCACGCCCGATCGGCTGACCGTCAGGCGAGGTCCCCGTCTGCCTGAAGTCGGCAAAGACCCCGCAGTCGGCCTGCGTCTCCGGAGTCGGCGCGATGCCGGAGATCATCGCGATGTAGTTGTCGAGGCTCGCGTGGCCGATGCCGTAGTACTGGCGGAGAAAGGCGCCCGCCTTCGTCAGCGTATCGGCGAGGTACGGCGCATGGGTGCCGGGCCCGAATGTCGTCGTGAAGCCCTTGTTCTCGAGGACGATCACGAAGACGTGCGTGATCGGGGGCGCGCGATGGACGCAGCTCGCCAGCGGAGCGGTCAATGCGAAGCCGGCGAGCAGTGCGGCGCGACGAAGATGGAGTCGAAACATCACGTGGGTGATGGAGGGAAGACGAAGCCGGCTGGCGAGCGCCGATGCACGGCGACGAGGATACGCACGGCTCATCGTCGCCGCTGAAAAAGGTATCGGCGGTGAGCGAAGGCGCCAGCATCGGCGACCGGCTGACACGCGGCCCGTGGCTTGCGACGCCGATGGTGACAATCAATGAGGCACGGCCTGCATGGATGATTCCCGATCCGAAGCGATCGTGTTCTACGGCGCGACTGGTGATCTCGCCTTCAAGAAGATCTTTCCCGCATTTCAGCGGATGGTGAAGTCCGGAGTCCTCAACGGTCCGGTGATCGGTGTCGCTCGGCGCGAGTGGTCGCTCGAGCAGCTGCAGGCGAGGGCGAAGGAGAGCATCGAGCAGCACGGCGGCGGGATCGATCGCGAGGCGTTCCCGAAGCTGATGGGCATGTTGCGCTACGTCGAGGGGCCGTACACCGCGGACAAGACCTTCGACGACCTCGCGCGCGAGATCGGGGACGCGAAGCATCCGCTGCACTACATGGCGATCCCGCAGTCGGCGTTCGAGACCGTCGTCTCGCAGCTCAGTCGCGGCGGACATGGGCGCGGCGCGCGACTCGTGCTCGAGAAGCCGTTCGGCACCGACCTCGAATCAGCGCGGCGCCTGAACGCGATTCTCCACCGCTGCTTCGACGAGCACTCGATCTTCCGGATCGATCACTACCTCGGCAAGGAGGCGGTGCAGAACCTCGTCTTCTTCCGCTTCGCGAACACATTTCTCGAGCCGATCTGGAATCGGCAGTACGTCGAGAACGTCCAGATCACGATGGCCGAGCCCTTCGGGATCGAGGGACGAGGTGCGTTCTACGACCAGACCGGCGCGATCCGCGACGTGGTGCAGAACCACCTGCTGCAGGTGCTCTCGAACATCGCGATGGAGCCGCCGCCACGGAGCCACGACACCGAGACATTGCGCGACGAGAAGGTGCGCGTGCTGAAGGCGATCACTCCGCTCTCGCGCGACCGGGTGATCCGCGGACAGTTCCGCGGCTACCGCGATGAAGAAGGTGTCGCGCCGGACTCGAACACCGAGACCTACGTCGCGCTCGAGCTCGGGGTGGAATCGTGGCGCTGGGACGGCGTGCCGTTCTACATTCGCGCCGGCAAGCGGATGCCGGTCGCGCGCACCGAGGTGATCGTCAAGCTGCGACGTCCGCCGCCGATCGCCGGCGTACCGCTAGTGTCGAACCACCTGCGCTTCCAGCTCGGCCCCGACTTCGAGATCGGACTCGGCGCGACGGTGCGCGAGCCCGGCAAGCCAGGTGGCCATCCGCTCGAGCTGATGGCGAGCCACGAACACGATGGCTCGGAGACCGACCCCTACGCTGAGCTGCTCAGCGACGCGATGCGTGGCGAGACATTTCGTTTCGCGCGCGAGGACTACGTCGAGGAAGCATGGCGAATCGTCGACCCCGTGCTCGACGCGGGCGCGCCGATCATCTACGAGCCCAATACGTGGGGCCCGAAGGAAGCGGCGACGATGGTGCCCGGCGGGTGGGCCGAGGGCGAACCACAGTGACGGCGGACCGACGGAGGCAGGCGGGCGAGATGATCTTGCTCCGCTTGCCCAAAAGCCCCTATGCCCGGGCGCGATGAGGCCGGCGGGATGTCTCTGTGTCCTCTGTGCACTCTGTGGTTAATGCTGTTTACAACAACAGCAACTGCATTCAACCACAGAGGACACAGTGGACACAGGGAACTGCTCCTGGCTCGACGGTTTGATTCGCCAAGGGCCGAAAAGCTTGGGGGCAAGCGGGGTGAGATAATTGCGCCTCGCTTGCCCCAGGCTGACCGACCTCGATGTTACCACTCGACGCTGCTGTGCCCGGTGGTCGGGCCCGCCTAACGGCGGACACTCAGTAGCTTCGGCCGAACCCCGAACGGTAGAGGGGGCGGGCGCTGTCGTGCGCGACGTTAGGCAGCTGGGCTTCCACCGCGCGCATCGACGACGGGAGCTCGAACGGCAGCTTCCCTTCCGGCTTCGCCCGGCCGGCGAGGACGTCGAGGAGCGCGGCGTCGCTGACCCCGAAGTTGGCGACGAGGGCTCGGGCGCGATCCTTCAATGGGGTGAGGATCGCTGGCCGGTCGAGATAGACCGTAACCACCGTGGGTACGATCGCGCTCACTCGCTTGAACGCGTCGTAGTCCGGATCGCCATCGCGGAAGGCGAGGCTCCCCTCATGCTGCCGCGAGCCGAAGACGTAACCGGGATGCAGTGTCTCGAAGGGCGCGACGAGCCGGAAGATCGCGACGTCGGCGTGCGCCGGGTCATCGACGACGGTCCATCCCTCGGCGGTCGCAGCGTCGGGCGCGATGCCGTGCAGGTACACCCGGAGCGCGGGCTTGCCGGCCGCGGGATGCAGCGGGAGAAGTGCGCCCTTGTTCTCGAGCAGCACGAGCGCACGGCGCTGTGCGTCCAACGCCATGTCGCGGAACGGGGCAGAGCCGACCGTTCGCTCGGCGACGGCCGGATCGACGTACGGATTCTCGAAGATGCCCGACGCGAACTTGGCGGTGAGGACGCGAACGGCGGAGCTGTCGATGCGCGCCTCCGTCAACTCGCCAGCGCGAACGGCTTCGACGAGGAGATCAGCGCGCTCCGTCCCGCCGAATTGGTCGACACCCGCCTGCACGGCCTTCACGAACCGGGCGCGCATCGGAAGGTCTTCGACCCCCCAGGGCATCCCGACGTCGGCGAACGACGGGCGCTCGCCAGGCGCGACGCCATTGCGGCACCGCTCGTTGCAGTCGTTGGTGATCGCCCAGTCGGTCAGGATCACGCCCTTGAAGCCATACTCGCCGCGAAGGATGTCGGTGAGGAGCTCATGGTTGTAGCCGGCGCCGACCTGCTCGATCGGCTTTCCCTTCCACGTCGCGCCCTCGAGGATCGAATACGTCGGCATCACGCCGGCGACGTGCGCGCCTAACGCTCCGAGGAAGGGCTGCACGTGCTGGGCGAGATTCTGCGTCCGGTAGCTGGCGAAGCGCCCGTAGTAGTTGTGGCTGTCGAACCCGTTCTTCGTCGCGCCGTAGCCGACCCAGTGCTTGACCACCGTCGCGACGCCGACGCTGTCGACCCCATCCGCGCCGTGCTGGAAGCCTTCGACATAGGCGCGGACGAGAGCGCCGGTGAGCGCGGCGTTGTCGCCGAACGTTCCATTGATCCGCGGCCAGCGCGGCTCCGTCGCGAGGTCGGCCTGCGGTGAGAGCGCCATCTGGATCCCGACTGCACGGTACTCCTGCCGGGCGACGTCGCCGAACCGGCGGACGAGCGCCGTGTCGCCTAACGCGGCGAGGCCGAGCGTTTCCGGCCACTGGGAGAACTGCCCATCGCCGACGCTCGCGCCGAGGACGAACTGGAAATGGTTGCGTGGGTCGGTGCTCACCGTGATCGGAATGCCGAGCCGTCCGCCCTCGGCGATCTCCTGGAGCGAGTTGTCGGCGCTGGCGAGCGCCGCCGGATCGCCGCCGAGGCGGGTGATCATGCTCGTCACGTTGGCGTCAGCGATGAGGGCGCGATTCGCCGCCGTGTCGTAATGCGCGCCGACGCCAGCCATCCCCATCGGGCCCGCGCTGCGCGCGGTGCCGTGCATCATCGTACCCGCCTTCTCGGCGAGCGTCATCCGCGCCACGAGGTCGCGAGCGCGCTGCTCCGGCGTGAGGCGCCAGTCCTCGTAGGGGTCGAGCTTGCCGTTGCGATCGAGATCGCGGAAGCGAAGGCCATCCTGCTCGATGATCGGGACGTGCGTGGTGCCCAGGTGCGGCTGC
>JAICUE010000143.1 GCA_025936015.1 Gemmatimonadaceae bacterium | reverse complement strand
CACTACGCTCCCATTCGCGAGACCGTGGAGGGCGAGCCGCTGGAGATCTATCCGTGGCTGGGCAGCAGCCGGCTCGCCGAGCCGCTATCGCGATACCCGGTGCACGCAGTCGTGCATGGCCACGCGCACAAGGGCTCGCCGCAGGGGAAGACAGCGCAGGGAATTCCCGTCTACAACGTCGCACTGCCGGTGCTCAAAGAACACTACCCCGATCGCCCGGCGTTCCGGCTGCTCGAGGTTCCGGTAGCGGGCGAACCGGAGCCGGAGGAGCGCGTGGTCGAGCGGCGACGGGGCTGACAAGAGCAGCCGCAAGCCGTTAGCAGGCAGCGACGGCGGTTGACGCTTTCGCTTCCTGCTGACGGCTAACCGCTGAACGATCGCGCCGAAGCGCGAATGGCTGCCTAACGCGAGACGACGCCGCAGGCGATGCGCGTCCCCGACGCGCCGGAGGGATCGGTCTGGTAGTCGTCGGCCAGCGCGTGGATGACGATCGCGGCACCATCGGCGTCGAGGAGAGTGCCGTCGCCAGGGCCGAGTCGAACATCGGGAGCGAGGAGCTCGACGCGCAGCGCGCCACTTTCCGGGATGCTGATGTTGGTCAGGTCGCCGGCGTGATGACCCATTGGATTGCGGAAGCCATGCACTTTCGCCGACGGGTTGAAGTGGCCGCCAGCGCTGGCGAAGTCGGGCGCCGCGCACTGACCGACTGCGTGGAAATGGATGCCGTGCGTGCCGGCGGGCATTCCGCTGAGGTCCGCGGTGAGGAGCACCCCGGCCGGTGTCTGCTGGAGCGATCCGCGGCCGACCTCGCGACCGTCAGCGGTGTGCAGGGTGAACGAAGCGGAAGTTGCCGGCTGCGGCGCCGGTGATGTCTTCGACCCGCCGTGGCAGGCAGCGAGCGCGATGAGGAGGGGAACGAAACGACGCATGTAATTGTCTCCGCGATGATGTGAGGGCCGCAACGCGGACCGCGCGTTCAGGAGGGTCCGATAACCCATTCGGCGACGCCTGCAGCACGAGCAAGCGCATTCCGTGCCGCGACGACGCGCGACACGGCGGCGTCGGCCGAATCGGCAATGGCGGAGATGTGTCCCATCTTGCGGCCGGTGCGCGCGCTCCGCTTGGCGTAGAGGTGCAGGCGCGTCGATTCGGACGACAGCACCGGCGTGAAGTCAGGCTGGTTCCCCTGGGGCCAGAGCTCGCCGAGAAGATTGGCGATCGCCGCGGGCTGGAGCGAGGTCGTGCTGCCTAACGGCAGGTCGCAGATCGCCCGCACGGCCTGCTCGAACTGGCTGGTCGCGCAGCCATCGATGCTCTCGTGATAACTGTTGTGCGGCCGCGGCGCGAGCTCGTTGACGAGAAGCTCACCGCCCTTCGTCAGGAACATCTCGGCGCAGACGAGGCCCTCGACGCGCAACTCCTCGGCGATCGACGATGCGAGCTGGCGGGCTCGCGAGGCGAGCGCGCTATCGGCGACACCAGGAATCACCGACCATGCGAGAATGCCACCGACATGATGATTCGCCGCGGGGGGGTAGGCAGCGAGCGTGCCTGACGGCGTGCGCGCGACCATCACCGAAAGCTCAACCGCGATATCGACCGCCTGTTCGACAACCACCGCACGCTTGCCGAGCGACTCCCACGCAGCACGAATGCCTGACGGCGCCTCGGTGCGCACCTGGCCGCGGCCGTCGTAGCCGCCGGTCGTCGTCTTCACGAAGCAGGATCCGACGAGCGAGGCGCTCGCGCGCTCACACGATTGCTCGTCGTGCACGACACGAAAGGGGGTGAGCGGAAATCCCTGGGCGGCGAGCCACTCCTTTTGCCGAGCGCGATCCTGGATGATGTGCAGCACCTTCGCTCCGGGACGAACCGGCGCGTGCGAAACCGCGCGCGCCATTCCGTCGGCGGAGATCGTCTCGATCTCGGGCATGAGGACGGCGCAGCCCTCGGCGAGCTTGACGATCGCGTCGGCGTCGTCGAGCGGCGCTTCGATGAAGCGCGTCGCGACAGCGCGTGCCGGAGCAGTGGGATCAGGGTCGAGCACGTGGACGTCGTAGCCCATGGTCCGTGCGGCGAATGCGGTCATGCGACCGAGCTGGCCGCCACCGAGGAAGCCAATCGTCGCGCCGGGATTGATCCGGGGCACTACGGCAGCCGCTGGCTGAGCGCGTCCTCGGTGCGCGCCGCGCGCCATGCGCGGATGCGCTCGCGAAGCGCGGCGTCGTCGTTGGCGACGATCGCCGCCGCGAGCAGGCCGGCGTTGGCCGCACCGGGTTTCCCGATCGCCAGCGTTCCCACCGGAACGCCGCGCGGCATCTGCACGATCGAAAGGAGTGCATCCACTCCGTTCAGCGCGGTGGCCGGCATCGGAACGCCGAGCACTGGTATGATCGTCTTCGCCGCGATCATGCCGGGGAGATGCGCCGCGCCACCGGCCGCGGCGATGATCACCTTCAATCCGCGCGACTCGGCTTGCTCGGCGTACTCGAACATCAGGTCTGGCGTGCGATGGGCCGAGACGACGCGCGCCTCGTGCGGGACCTGAAGCTCGGTAAGAATCTCGATCGCGGGCGCAAGCGACTCGTAGTCGCTGCGGCTTCCCATGATCACTCCCACCAGCGGCGCTGCTGCAGCGGTCATCGCGGCCAAGGCTCCCGTTTCGGACACCCGAAGTTAGTCGGTCGTCGCTCGATGGTCATCGGACGGAAAGAACAAACCCCCTTCGCCGCGGACGACGAAGGGGGCTCAGACAGGCTCCCCGGACAGGACTCGAACCTGTGACATTTCGATTAACAGTCGAATGCTCTACCAACTGAGCTACCGGGGAATGAATGCGGCGCCGATAGCCTGACTGCCAGGACAACTCGGGCTCAGTCCGTGGAATTTAGGCGGGGCGAGCTTCGCGGTCAACGTCCTTCCGTCGGGATTTCGCGGTGGCTCGCGCCGCCGTCTTCGCGGGGAGCACCGTACGCAGCCAGACGCCGGTGTGCGACGCGTCGACCGCGGCGACTTCTTCCGGGCGGCCCATCGCGATGACTTCGCCACCGCGGACCCCCGCTTCCGGACCGAGATCGATCACCCAGTCGGCGAGCTTGATGACGTCGAGGTTGTGTTCGATCAGGACGAGCGTGTGTCCCGCATCGACCAGGCGATCGAAAACCTTCGCCAGGTTTCGGATGTCCTCGAGGTGAAGCCCGGTCGTCGGCTCGTCCATGATGTAGAGTTTCTTCCCGGACTTCTTCGTCGCGAGGGCGAGCTCGCGCGCGACCTTGAGGCGCTGCGCCTCGCCGCCACTGAGCGTCGTCGCCGGCTGGCCGAGCGTGAGGTACCCCAACCCGACTTGCTGCAGCTGCCAGAGTGCCTGGCCGAGTTTTTCCTCGCGTGGGAAAAACCGGATCGCCTGGTCGACGGTCAGCTCGAGGACCTCGTAGATGTTCTTGCCATTGACGCGGACCTCGAGCACGTCATCGCGGAAGCGTCGGCCACCGCAGGTGTCGCAGGGGACGAAGACGTCGGCCATGAACACCATCTCGACCTCGAGATACCCGGCGCCCTCGCAGTGCTCGCAGCGGCCGCCCTTCACGTTGAAGCTGAAGGTACCGGCGGAGAATCCGCGCTGCCGCGAGAGCGGCGCGTCGGCGAAGATCCGTCGGATCTCGTCGAACGCCTTCACGTAGGTCACGGGATTCGAGCGCGGCGAGCGACCGATCGGCTCCTGGTCGATGAGGACGACGTCGTCGATCCCCTCGGTGCCGGTGAGTTCGCGATACTGCCCGACGCGTTCGCCGAGATGCTGCTTGGCCGAGTGCTCGCCGTGAAGCCGATGCTCGAGCGCGCGGTAAAGCACATCGTGGACGAGCGTGCTCTTGCCCGAGCCGGAGACGCCGGTGATCGCGGTGACCGTGCCTAACGGTATGCGGATGTCGACGTCCTTGAGGTTGTGCTCCCGCGCACCGGTGAGGGTGAGCCAGCGCGGGCCGAGACGGCGCCGCTCCGCGGGAATCGGGATCTGGCGCTCGCCGGTGAGATACTTGCCCGTCAGCGGGCTCTCGGCGACGCGCGAGATCGGTCCGGCGAAGACGAGGTGCCCGCCATGCTCGCCGGCGCCCGGCCCGAGCTCGAGCATGTAATCAGCCGCGCGGATCGCGTCGACGTCATGCTCGACGACGAGCACCGTATTGCCGCCGCTACGCAGGCGCTGCAGCAGCTTGAGCAGCCGGTCCATGTCGCGCGAGTGCAGGCCGATCGACGGCTCGTCGAGCACGTAGAGCGTGTCGACGAGGTGGGCGCCTAACGAGTTGGCCAGCCCGATGCGCTGCGCCTCTCCGCCGGAGAGCGTCCGCGCGGCGCGGTCGAGCGAGAGGTAGCCGAGGCCGACGTCGCAGAGAAACTGGACGCGGTCGCGTGCTTCGCTGAGGACGTGCGCGGCCACGCCGTACTCGAATTCGGAGAGCGCGACGTTAGTGAGCCAGGGGAGCAGCTCCTCGACCGGAAGCGCGCTCACCGAGGCGATGTCGCGCCCGGCGATCCTCACGTTGAGCGCGTCGGGCTTGAGCTTCGTCCCGTGGCAGGTGCGGCACTCGTTCGCCGTCTGGTACTGCCGAAGAAAGACGCGGATGTACTGCTTGTAGCGCTTCTCCTCGAGCGCCTCGAGGAAGGGGAGAATCCCGATGAAGCCGCGCGACTTCGAGCGGAGCAGCTTGTCGCGGGCGGCGGCCGGGAGTGAGCTCCACGGTTCGTCCATCGAGATGCGCTCGCGCTTCGCGAACTCGGCGAGCGCCCGCCGCTTTCCCTCGTAGCGCGGCATCGTCCACGGCGCGATCGCGCCTTCGCGGAGGGACCGCTCGGGATAGGGCACCACCAGCGCTTCGTCATACTCGAGCACCGCACCGAAGCCGTTGCAGGTCTCGCAGGCGCCACGTGGATTGTTGAACGAGAAGAGCTGTGGCGTCGGCGCCGGCGCGGTACTGTGATCGTACGGGCACTCGAAGCGCTCGGTGAAGAGCACGCGCTCGGCCGAGGCATCGGCGACGAGGGCGACCGCGTCGCCATAGCCCTCGCGGAAGGCAGTGCCTAACGCCTCGGCGATCCGCCCGGCGAATTCCTCGCTCGCCGCGAGGCGATCGACGACGACGAGCAGCTCCTTCGCGAAGGTGACGTCGACCGGCTCCGTCGCGAGATCGTCGAGGTGCTTCATCACGCCGTCGAGGATGACGCGGAGGAAGCCCTGCGCGCGGAGGTTCTCGACCACGACCTCGTGGGTGACCTGGTCGGAAAGCCGGAGCGGGAACGTGACCGAGAAGCGCGTGCCCGCGGGGAGCGCGAGGACGGCGTCCGTCGCGCTCTGCACCGTGTCTGGCTTCATCTCGCGACCGCACTTCGGGCACATCGTGTGACCGACGCGTGCCCAGAGCAGCCGCATGTAGTCGTAGATCTCGGTCGCGGTGCCGACGGTCGAACGCGACGTCTTCGTCGGATTCTTCTGCTCGATCGCGACCGCGGGCGCGAGTCCCTCGATCGAGTCGACCGCCGGCTTCTCCATTCGCTCGAGGAACTGGCGTGCATACGCGGACAGCGATTCGACGTAGCGCCGCTGGCCTTCGGCGTACAGCGTGTCGAAGGCGAGCGAAGACTTCCCCGACCCCGATGGGCCGGTGATGACGGTGAAGGAACGCCGAGGAATCTCGACGTCGAATCCCTTGAGGTTGTGCTGCCGCGCGCCGCGGACGACGATCGCTTTCATCGTCTGCGAAAGATAAGGTGTCGCGCGGACGTTTGCGGGGTTCCTTCGGGTGGCCTGCGCTGAGCTAGCGGCCGCCGCGCCTGAGCAGGCGACCGAGCGCGAGGAGGATGATTGCGCCGAAGGTGGCGATCGCGATCGAGCGGAGGTCGAAGAGCCCGACCGTCACGCGTCCCCAGCCGAAGTACGTCCCGATCCATCCGCCGACGACTGCACCGACGACGCCGAGCGCGATGGTGAAGATGCACCCGGCAGGATCGCGACCGGGCATGAGGAACTTCGCCAGTGCGCCGGCGATGAGTCCGAGCAGGACCCAGTACAGAATCAGTGGCAACGATGCCCCCACGCAGCAATGCGCGCCGCGAGATCGCGGCGCGCATTGCTAATCAAAGTCAGACCGTGGTGTGACGGCCGCGCGTCGCCATGCGATAGATCCACAGCAGGATCATCGCGCCGACGATCGAGAGGATGATGCTCCACAGATTGAGCCCACTCACTCCGCTTCCCGTGATCATGTTGCCGAGGAAGCCGCCAATGAAGGCGCCGATGATTCCGATGATGATCGTCACGATGACGCCACCCGGATCCCGGCCCGGCATGATCGCCTTGGCGATCGCACCTGCGATCAGGCCGAGTACGATCCAAGCAATGAATCCCATAGTGCCTCCAAAGGGTTGGGGGTTGCGACTGCTCCTATCGCAACCCGGGTGCCAGCGGCGTGAACAATCGACTGTGGTCGAGTCCGGATGCACTTCCTCGTTGTCGGCGGTGGCTGCAGCGCGTTGACCCGTCGCGATCCGCGCGACTAGCATTCGCCGACATGCCGGAGCGCACATGACGGAGCAGAGCATTCACGAGGAGGACATCCTCGGCAAGGCGTACGACGGTCGTCTCATGCGCCGGCTGCTGACGTACGTGCGCCCGTACCGCCCGCTCGTCGCGGGCGCGCTCTTTTTTCTGTTCACCGAGGGCGGGCTTCAGCT
>JAICUE010000259.1 GCA_025936015.1 Gemmatimonadaceae bacterium | reverse complement strand
TGCCGACGCCGCCGATCGACGAGCCGGAACGGCTGCGCCTGCATGAACAGATCGCGCTCCGCGGCTCGGCGATCGAGACGATCATCGCCCGCGCGGCCCAGTCGTTAGGCGTCGTGACACAGGAGCTCGGCGTCGCGCTCGGGCCCCGCCTCGACGAGGCGATCCTGCAGGGGCTCGAGCTGATCCGCCTGTCGAGCGAGCGCATCCTGATGGTGCTGACGCTCAAGGCCGGGATGGTGCGGACGGTGTTCGTCGAGGTGCCGGGGGAGATCGCCGACGCGGCGCTGGCGCACGTCGCGCTCGTCCTCAACGAGCGCCTCGCGGGGCTCTCGCTCCAGGAGATCCGTGCATCGTTAGGCAGCCGGCTGCGCGATGCCCCCGGTGTCAGTGGCGCACGCGAGCTGTTGAACATCTTCGTCCAGGAAGGGGAGCAGCTGTTCGACACGCCGGCACCCGCGCGCGAGACGGCCGTGGTGCTCGGGCAGGCGAGCGTACTCGCCGAACAGCCGGAGTTCGCCAACGCGCCGGACATGCGCCGCCTCATCGAGCTGACCGAGACTCCGGAACGGTTAGGCGACGTGCTGCGTCGCCGCCACACGACCCAGGGAATCTCGGTGACGATCGGCGACGAGCACGCCGACCCGCGGCTGTCGCGATTCACGGTCGTCACGGCCGAGTATCGCGCGGGGACGCTGGCCGGCGTCATCGGCGTGATCGGGCCGACGCGGATGCCTTACGACAAGGTCGTCTCACTGGTGCGGCACACGTCGCAGCTGCTCACCGAACTGCTCGACTGAACTTCCGGCGCGCGGCGCGCGTTGGTCCACTGACTTTTCCTCCGCGGGAACATGGCCGATTTTTACGAAGTGCTCGGGGTCGCGCGCGGCGCGAGCGACGACGAGATCAAGAAGGGCTATCGCAAGATGGCCATGCAGTACCACCCCGATCGCAACAACGGCTCGAAGGAGGCGGAGGAACGCTTCAAGTCGATCACCGAAGCGTACGAGGTGCTGCGCGACCCGAACAAGCGCGCGGCGTACGACCGCTATGGCGAAGCTGGACTTCGCGGCGGTGCCGGGGCCGGATTCCATCACATGGACCTGTCCGAAGCGCTGAGCATGTTCATGCGCGACTTCGGCGGCTTCGGCGGTTTCGAGCAGGGAGGACGCGGTGCTTCGTCGTCGCGCACAGGCGCCGACGTGAAGGTGCCGGTGAACATGACGCTGCTCGAATCGGCGACTGGCGTCGAGCGCGCGATCACGATGAAGCTGCTCGATCCGTGCGACCGGTGCGCCGCGAGCGGCGCCGAGCCGGGGACGACGCCGCAGCGCTGCCCGACCTGCGCCGGCACTGGCGAAGTTCGCCGTGCGCAACGCTCCTTCTTCGGGCAGTTCGTCAGCGTGTCGCCGTGTCCGACGTGCAGCGGCGCCGGGACCACGATCGCGTCGCCGTGCAAGAAGTGCCGCGGCGAGGGACGCGTCCGCGGTGAGAAGACGATCAGCGTGAAGATCCCCGCCGGGGTCGCGACTGGCCAGTACATGACGCTGCGCGGTGTCGGGAACGCCGGCCCACGCGGGGGCGAGCGCGGCGACGTCATCGTCGTGTTCGACGTCGAGGAGGACTCGCGGTTCGAGCGCGATGGCGAGGACCTCTACACCGAGGCACTCGTCTCCTATCCGCAGCTCGTGCTCGGCGCCGACATCGAAGTGCCTAACGTCACGGGGCCGATCACGCTGCGGGTCCCGGCGGGGACGCAGAGCGGGCAGGTCTTCCATTTGCGCGGACGCGGGCTGCCGCGCGTGAACTCGGGCGGCGTCGGCGACCTCCATGTTCGAGTGCAGCTCTGGACGCCGGACACGGTGAGCCCGGAGGAAGAGGCGTTGCTCAAGCAGCTCGCCGGATTCGAGCGTCTGCCGACCGCGGAACAACGTGACAAGGGCTTCTGGGCGAAAATGAAGGACGCGCTCCGCGCGTGAGCGACGCGATGCGGGGCGACAGCGCGCGCGCGCCGTGGCAGGCGGTGCGGGTGCGGCCGGCCGGCGACCGGGCGCTCGTCGCCGCCGCGCTGTTCGCCGCGGGTTCGCAGGGAGTACACGATGACGGCCCGGCACTGGTGACGCACTTTCCTCCCGGCGCCGATCTCGGACCGGTTCGCGCGGCGGTCCTCGCCGCCGACTCTGACGCGACGATCGACGTCGCCGCCGCGCCCGACGTGGACTGGTCGGAGGCGTGGAAGCATGGCGTCGGCATTCAGGAGGTCGGTCGCCTGACCGTAGCGCCGCCCTGGCTGGCCGAGGGACGGCCGGCGGACACGACGATCGTCATCGATCCGGGGATGGCGTTCGGGACGGGCGAGCACCAGACGACGCGACGAGTGCTCGAGCTGATGCAGCGCATCGTGCGCGACGGCGACACCGTTGCCGACCTCGGCGCCGGGAGTGCGGTCCTCTCGATTGCGGCGGTGAAGCTGGGCGCCGCGCGAGCGATCGCGATCGAGATGGATGGCGACGCGATCACGAACGCCGAGGAGAACGTCGCGCGAAATGGCGTCGACGAGCGGGTCACGGTGATCGAAGGCGACGCCGCGCTGCTGCTTCCGCTGGTCGCCCCCGTCCGCGTGGTGCTCGCGAACATCATCTCGTCCGTGCTCGTCGAGCTGCTGCCCTCGATCCACGCCGCGCTGGCAGACGATGGACAGGCGGTGCTCAGCGGAATCCTCGTCGACGAGCGCGACCACATGCTCGACGTCCTGTCCGCGGACTGGCGAGTGGAGGATGAAGCGCGCGAGGGGCAGTGGTGGAGCGTCGCGATCGCGCGCCGTTAGGCAGGGGCGCGATGACGGAGCCAAAGGGTCCGATCGCGACATTCTTCGCCGCCGAGCAGATCGTCGCGGGCGGCACCGTCGCCCTCGACGAAGACGCCGCACATCATGCGCGCGTTCGCCGGCTCGACGTCGGACACGAGCTCCGCCTGCTCGATGGCAACGGCACGGTGGGTTCGGGAACGCTCGTCCGGCTGGGCAAGGCCCACATGCAGGTCGACGTGCAGCGCGTCGAGACGGTCGAGCCGCCACCCGCGGTGCACATGCTCGTCCCGGTTGCGGACCGCGACCGGATGCTGACGCTCGCCGAGAAATGCGCGGAGCTGGGGGCGGCGAGCTGGCGACCCGTGATGTGGCGGCGATCGAAGAGCGTGTCACCGCGCGGCGAGGGGATGGTGTTCCAATCCAAAGTGCGGGCGCGGATGATCGGCGCGCTCGAGCAGAGCGGGAGCGCGTGGCTGCCGGCGATCTATCCGGAAGCGACGGTCGAACGGGCGATCGCCGCGGCGCCGCGCGGGGCGCACTGCCTGCTCGACGGCGCAGGCGATTCGATGCCCGCGACGGAGATGATCGCTCCACTCTGCATCGCGGTCGGTCCGGAGGGAGGGATCGATCCCGACGAACGTGAGCTTCTGGTCAAGGCGGGGTGGTTGCCGGTAGCGATCGGACGCAGCACCTTACGTTTTGAGACGGCTGGCATCGCGGCGCTGGCGATTGCGCGCGCGATGCTCGACCTGACGCACGATCACACCGATCACGGACCCCCCGAGCATCGTGGCTGACGCCTGTCTGTTCTGTCGCATCGTCCGCGGCGAGATCCCGGCGAAGATGGTCGCCGAGAACGAGCACTGCGTCGCGTTCCGGGACATAAACCCGCAGGCGCCGACGCATGTCGTCGTCGTGCCGCGCGCGCACGTCGCATCGCTGAACGAGGTGAGCGATGCCGGCACGGTCGGCGAGCTGGCACTCATGGCGCGCGAGATCGCGAAGCGCGAGGGGATCGCCGACGGGGGTTACCGCACGGTGATCAACACGAACGCCGACGCAGGACAGACCGTGTTCCATCTCCATCTGCACCTCATCGGCGGGCGGCCGATGGGCTGGCCGCCGGGATGAACGGGACAGCCTGCCTAACGCGAGGCCTGGCGCTGGCCAGCCTGCTGCTGGCGGCCTGTCATCCGCATGCGCCGAAGCCGATGGCCAGCTTCCCGGCGCGCGCATCGCTCGAATGCTACGTACCCGGCCCGGAGGACTACGCGGTCACGATCGTCGTCCGCGACACGACATTCCTCGATTCGGCGTGGCTGCGGCCGATGCTGAACGACATCGGACGCAACTGGCCCGTGACGCTGCCGTTGCCCAAGCACGCGCTCGACGTCGGCTTCACCGTCTATCGCTACGGGAAGCCATCGGTTCCCGAAGTGACGAAGGGGTCGGGCGCGCCCTCGTTCGACCGGCGAGCGTTGCAGGCGGTCATGGTGGCGGCGAGCGATACGACGCGCGGGTATCCAAAGGGCTACGCGCACGATTCGCTGCCCCTGCTCGTCCGGTTCGGATCAGTGGACTTCACGGGCGCCGTCGCCCAGATGTGGTACAGCGTGGCGCGGCCGCCGCGCCCGCGCCGCGGCAATCCGGAGCCTGATTATCCAAAGGAGAAGCAGCGCGGCGAGCAGGTGATCGCCGCGTTCACCGTCGACTCGATGGGAGCCGTGGACCCATCCACGATCACGATTGTCGCCTCGACGAACGACGACTTCGCGAACGCGGTGGTGAACGTGCTGCCGAAGTGGAAGTTCACGCCATCGACGGTGAGAGGGTGCAAGGTGGCGAGAGGGATTCGCTGGGAATTCGGGGAGGCACCCTAAAGGCGAAAGGCTGTGATGCGCGGAAGTCTCGAAACCGCTTGATGCGTCGAAGTGTGAAACTGCTTGATGCGTGGAAGTCTCGAAACTGCTTGATGCGTGGAAGTCTCGAAAATGCTCGCAGCTGCTAT
>JAICUE010000157.1 GCA_025936015.1 Gemmatimonadaceae bacterium | reverse complement strand
GTGTGCTCGACCGTTATGACCTGACCAGCGAGTCGGCGGCGGCGCTGCGCGGGGTGATCGCGACCGCGCTGGCGAGTGGGCGGAGCGCCGGGATCGGCGAGCAAACGAGCGTCGCGTCGGATCCGGCGGGGAACGCGTTCGTCCGCAACCAGGCGCTGCTCGGGCTCTTTCTCTACGGGCCCGCGGCGGCGGCGATGGTCGGCGGCGTAACGGACGGTGGATCGACGGCGCTGGGCGCCGAGCTGGTGGTGGCGAGCGGAACGTTCGCCGCGGCGCTGGTGCGGCGGAATGCCTCACCGCCGATCACGACTGCCCAGAACCGGCTGTCGACCCACGCGGCGATCCACGGTGCAGCGTTAGGCGAGGCGATCCTCTATGCCGTGCAGGGGGACGAGAACTCGGACGCCGCCGGGCATGGCGCGGCGCTGCTCCTTGGCTCGGTGGGTGGGACGCTGATCGGCCTTCATGCCGCGCGGACGATGACCGACGCCGAAGCGGCGGCGTCGGGATTCGGCGCGACGTTCACGGCGGGAGCGTCAGCGGGAGTTCTCGGGATGACCGGGGCCTTCGACAACGAATCGTCGCGTCGCGTGGCGGTCGCGGGCGTCGGTGCCGGGATGCTCGCTGGGTATGTGTGGGGTCCCGCGTATCCGCGGCGCGCGCCGTACACCGTGACCGCGGGCGATGTTCGCGCGATGACGCTCGCGACGACGATCGGTGTCGCCGCGGCCGCGACGCCGTTCTTCGATCGCGGGCACGTCGACGGGAGGGTCGTCGCCGGTGTGCTGACGGCGGGCGGGGTGCTCGGTGCGCTCGCCGGCGATCGCGGGTTCGTCCGGCCGCGCGATCACACGGCGTCGGAGGCAACGCTGCTCTGGACCGGTGCGGGGGTGGGCGCATTCGTCGGCGGCGGCGTCGCGTCGATCGGGAACGCGACAGGGCAGGGCGGATGGGGACTCGCCGTCGGCGGTGCGCTGCTCGGAGCGATCGCGACCGAGGCAGCGGTGCATCCGCGTCCAGGCGGCCGGCGTGTTCTGTCGAGCCGATCCGTCGGACCAGTCGCGGTCGAGCACGACTCGGCGGACGTGAGCATCGCGCGCGAAGTGAATCCGCGGCGTGCGCAGATCACATTCGATCCTCTGGGCGCCGTCTTCGCCGCGACGAGCCGGATAGGTACATTCTCGGTACTGCGTGTCAGCTTCTAGACACGGGTAAGCGGTCGCGGCGCGCCGAGTGGCGCGCGGGGACCGCTCCAATCCCATCAGCAATGAAAAGAATTTTCTTCGTGCTCGCCGTCGCGTTCGCGACGTTCGCGACGCGCGCGCGTGCGCAGGTGGTCGAGGTGCCGGAGGCATTCGACAGCGCCGGCCGCGTCATGGTCATCACTCCGTCGGCGGCCGCGCGCCTGCAGCTGTCACCGCCGGCCTGGCGGATCACCGGCGACTACGTCGGGGCGCGGCTCTACGCGTTAGGCGGGCAGGGCTGGGTGATCGTCGTCGAGCGGCGCGATGGCGGTGTCGAGCGCTACGCGATCACCGCGCCCGATCGCGAGTACCTGCGGGCGCGGACATCCGAGCTCCCGGCCGGATTCGAGGAGCAGATCGGACGGATGGGCACCGGGTTGAGCAGCGTCGGCGAGAAGATCACGACCGCGGCGCGGAACGATGCGTTCGTGATGCACCAGGGTGTGCTGGCCGCGCTCGTGTACGGACCGGCGTTCGCGTACGCGCTCTCGAACGAGACGCCGGGTCGCGTCGCGGCTTACGTGCTCGGCGCGGGCGGGACCTTCTACGCGGCGACGCAGATCGCGCGCACGCGAGACATCACGCCGGAGCAGACCGTGTTCTCGACGATGACCGCGATCCATGGCGCAGGCGCGGCGCTCGGGATCGCCTACGCGGCGCACGGGAACAGCAACGTGCAGGGGGCCGCGGCGTTCGTTGGCGGCGTCGGCGGCACGCTCGCGGCGCTGGCGACGAGTCCGCGGTTGACGGACAGTGACGTCGCCGGTGCGCAGTTCGGCGGCGACGCGCTCGCGCTCACCGCGTTCCTCATGACGCGAGCCGGGCACGAACGCTCGGAGGATTATCCGACGCGCGGCGAAGCGGGGATCCTCGCCGCGAGCGTCATCGCCGGCTATCCGCTCGGACTGCAATATGCGCGGAGCGCCTCGTACAACGTGACGCCGGGCGACGTCGGCGCGATGTGGGCGACGGGTTTGACAGGTGCGCTGGCGGCGGGAACGATCGCCAAGGCGATCGTCCGCAACGGCGACGTGCCGCGGGGAACGAGCAGGTACCGCGACCGGGCGCAGACCACGGTGTATCCGGCGCTCGCGGGCGGGTTCATCGTCGGCGCGGTGGCCGGGGACATCCTCCTCGTCCGACGCTTCGATCACACGCCGTACGAGGCGGGGATGCTCGGCGTGGGCGCGGCCGGTGGTGCGCTGGTCGGTGCGGGTGCGTACACTTTGATTCACGGGCCGTCGGACAAGGGCGCGACCGGCCCATACGTGGCGGCGACGATCGGCGCGGTCGGCGGGCTCGCGCTGGCGGAAGCGCTGATGCCGCCGCGCGACGACGCCGGCCGGCAGACGGCGATGCGCGTCCGGCTCGACCCGATGGGTCTCCTGCTCGCGGCGGCGAAGACGCCGGGCGTCCACTCGCTGGTGCAGGTGCAGTTCTGAGCGACCTCCATGCCTAACGTTGCGGGCCATGTCCTTCACTGAACGATTCCAGGCGAGCTTCACGCAGGTGTTCGGCGAGCTGGTGCCGGCGATGCTCGGCGCGCTCGTCATCCTCTTCGCCGGCTACCTGCTGGCGAAGGTCGTCGAGCGGCTGGTGCTGCGGCTGCTCCGCCGGATCAAGCTGAACGCACTGCTCGAGCGCGGTGGAGTCATGGGCGCGGTGGAGCGGAGCGGCTCGCGCATCGACGCGACGCGCGTGCTGTCGGCGCTGACCTTCTGGCTGATCATGTTCGCGGTGATCCTCGTCGCGGCGACCGCGCTCGGGCTGAACGAGCTGGCGAACGTGGTCGGCGAGCTGGTGGGCTACATCCCGAGCGTGATCGCGGCGGTGGTGATCCTGCTGCTCGGGACCGTGCTCGGCGGATTCGTCGGCAGCCTGATCGCGACATCGGCGGGGGCGGTGCACGGCGGGACGGCACTGTCGCGGATCGGGCGAGCGGGAGTGATCGTGCTCGCGGTGTTCATGGCGCTGCAGGTGCTCGGGATCGCGACGGACATCGTCACGACCGCGTTCGCGATCCTGTTCGGTGCGGTGGCGCTCGCGGGTGCGCTCGCCTTCGGGCTGGGAAACCGGGAGCTCGCCGGCGAGGTGACGCGGGAGTGGTACAACCGCTACCGGAGCGAGCGTGAGGCACACGAGCGCGCGACCGAGGCCGCGCATCTCGCCGACGCGCTCGACGACCAGGAGCCGCTCGAGACCCCGCCCGGGGAGCGTCGCCGTTAGGCAGATGAGCGGACTGCGGATGACGGCGGGGTGAAGGGCGGGTTTTTTTTACAGGAGGCTCGGAGGACTCGGAGGGGGACGACGCCTTCCGCCTTGTCCCACCGGCCCGGGAAAACGTGGGGCAAGCGGGCGAGCCAATCTCGCCTCGCTTGCCCAATTCGGTTCAGGCTCCGGCAAGATGATGCCTCGCCGTTGCCGTTCCTCTCCGAGCCCTCCGAGCCTCCTGTGAACATCGCCGCTGTTTGTTCCGCTGCACCCGCGCGTCCCGCTCCCCGCGACCGAGGAAATCGGCGCTTCTAAGTCATTGCAGCATCAGCTGTTGCAGTGCGACGTCAAGGTTGCTTTTCGCCCTCTTTTCGGCTACATTTATCAGTCTGCCCGCCGCCCCTTCGGGTGGCCGTGAACCGGGTTCTCCCGGCCCTCCCGCTGTTCCAGGAAAAGCATGACCGCACCGAACAACCGCGAGCGAATTCTCCCGCGGCTCATCGACGATGAGATCAAGGAATCGTTCATCAACTACTCGATGAGCGTGATCGTGTCGCGCGCACTGCCTGACGTGCGCGACGGACTGAAGCCGGTGCACCGGCGCGTGCTCTACGCGATGAACGAGCTCGGGCTAGTCCCCGGGCGCCCGTACAAGAAAGCCGCGACCGTCGTCGGTGACGTGCTAGGCAAGTACCACCCGCATGGCGACGCCAGCGTGTACGACGCGCTCGTCCGCATGGTGCAGGACTTCTCGCTGCGCTACCCGCTGGTGGACGGGCAGGGAAACTTCGGCTCGGTCGACGGTGATCCGGCGGCGGCGTATCGGTACACCGAGGCGCGGCTGACGACGATCGCGATGGAGATGCTCAGCGACATCGACAAGAACACGGTCGATTTCGCGCCGAACTTCGACGACCGGCTCGAGGAGCCGACCGTACTGCCCGCGGCGCTGCCCAACCTGCTGGTCAACGGCTCGAGCGGGATCGCGGTCGGCATGGCGACGAACATCCCGCCGCACAACATCCGCGAGATCATCAACGCGGTGATCGCGCTGATCGACAATCCCGAGCTGACGATCGGCGACCTGCGAAAGATCGTGAAGGGTCCTGATTTCCCGACGGGCGGCTTCATCTACGGGCGCCAGGGGATCAAGGACTATCAGGAGTCCGGGCGCGGCAGGATCGTGATGCGCGCGCGTGCGGTGATCGAGGAGAAGGAATCGTCGAGCAAGTCGCAGATCGTCATTACCGAGATCCCGTACCAGGTCAACAAGTCGACGCTCGTGAAGAGCATCGCCGAGCTGGTGCGCGACAAGAAGCTCGAAGGGATCAGCGACCTGCGAGACGAGAGCGACCGCGACGGGATGCGCATCGTGATCGAGCTCAAGCGCGACGCGATTCCGCGAGTCGTGCTCAACCAGCTCTACAAGCACACGACGATGCAGTCGACGTTCGGCGTGATCATGCTCGCGCTGGTCCCCGATCCGACGACGCGGCGCCTCGTCCCCAAGGTGATGGGGATGAAGGAAGTGCTCGAGCACTACATCACGCACCGCCACGAAGTGATCGTGCGGCGCGCGCAGTTCGAGCTCGACAAGGCGCTCGAGCGCGAGCACATCCTCGAGGGGCTCAAGATCGCTGTCGACAACATCGACGCGGTGATCAAGCTGATTCGCGCGGCCGAGGACACGCCGACGGCGAGCACGCAGCTCCAGCGCCGGTTCAAGCTGAGCGAGCGTCAGGCAGAAGCGATCCTCAACATGCGGCTCGCGAAGCTCACCGGGCTCGAGATCGAGAAGCTCGAAGAGGAGCTGGCCGAGGTGCGGGCGACGGTCGCCGCGCTGCGGAAGCTGCTCGCGAGCAAGCCCGATCGCATGAACCTGATGAAGAGCGAGCTGACAGCGATTCTCGAGAAGCACGGCGACAAGCGCCGCACCGAGATCACGAGCGACGAAGGCGAGTTCACGATCGAGGACCTGATCGCCGAGGAGGACATGGTCGTCACCATCTCCCACTCGGGGTACATCAAGCGGACCTCGACGAGCACGTACAAGAAGCAGCGGCGGGGCGGGCGTGGGAACAATGGAGCGGGGCTCAAGGACGAGGACTTCATCGAGCATCTCTTCATCGCCAGCACGCACGACTACATCCTCATCTTCACCGATGACGGTCGCTGCTTCTGGCTCAAGGTGCACGAGATCCCGCAGGCCGGACGCGCGGCGAAGGGGAAGCCGGTGGTCAACCTGATCAACGTCACCCCGGACACGCAGATCAAGGCCATTGTACCAGTGCGCGAGTTCAGCGAGACGCAGTTCCTGATGTTCGCGACGAAGGGCGGCACGGTGAAGAAGAGCGCCCTCAGCGAATACTCGAACCCCCGCTCGAACGGGATCAAGGCGGTGAAGATCGAGAAGGACGACGAGCTGATGGACGTCCAGATCACCAGCGGCAGCAACGACATCGTCCTCGCGACGAAGCACGGGCTGTCGATCCGCTTCCACGAGAGCGACGTGCGCGAGATGGGACGCGACACGACGGGCGTGAAGGGAATCGAGCTCGGGCACGAGGACGAAGTGATCGGGATGGTCGTGATCAAGCGTGAGGCGAACCTGCTCGTCGTCACCGAGCGCGGGATGGGCAAGTGCTCGCCGATCGACGAGTACCGGGTGCAGAAGCGCGGCGGGAAGGGGATCATAACGGTCAACCGCACCGTGAAGACGGGCAACGCCGTGTCGATCAAGGAAGTCCTTCCCGAGGACGAGCTGATGCTGATCACGGGCCAGGGGGTCGTGATCCGGATGCCGGTGAAGGGGATCCGCATCGCGGGTCGGAACACGCAGGGGGTGAAGCTGGTGAACCTCGACGATCACGACAGC
>JAICUE010000326.1 GCA_025936015.1 Gemmatimonadaceae bacterium | reverse complement strand
TCGACACCGACGAGGGACCGCGCGCCGATACGAGCGCCGAGTCGCTCGCGAAGCTTCGCCCCGCGTTCCCGGGGAAGGACAAGAACGAACATCTGACCGTCACGGCTGGTAATGCATCGAGCCTCAACGATGGTGGCTCGGCGACGGTCGTCGTCAGCGAGGAATACGCGCGAGCGCACGGCCTGACGATCCTCGCGCGGATTACCGGCTATGCGACCGGCGCGGGGAACCCGCAGGAGCTGTTCTTCGCGCCGATCACCGCCGTGCGCAACTTGATGAAGAAGAGCGGGACGAAGATCGCCGACTACGGCTTGATCGAGGCGAACGAGGCGTTCGCGTCGCAGGCGCTCGCTGACGGCGGAGAGCTCGGCTGGGATTGGAATCGCGTGAACGTGAATGGTGGAGCGATCGCGATCGGCCATCCGATCGGCGCGAGCGGCGCACGCGTGCTGACGACGCTTCTCTACGCAATGAAGGACCGGAATGTCAGCACCGGGTTGGCGACCCTTTGCCTCGGCGGCGGCGACGCGGTTGCGCTGAGCGTCGAGCGGGTCTGACCTGATGCAGGTGCGCGACCGACCGACACCCGTCACCGCTGATCGAGCAGCTTTCCACGAGCCGGACCGGCAATGACACTGCGAGGAGAAATGACAGAACAGGCAAACACGTTAGGGTACGAGAAGTCCATCCGCCTGACGGTCGTGAAGACGGTCGGCTTCGCCGTCGCGCTCGCGGCCGCGGCGCACGTTGCGATCCCGCTGCCGGGAACGCCGGTGCCCTTCACGCTCCAGCCCTTCCTCGTCGTCCTGGCGGGGCTCTGGCTCAGCCCACGCGCGGCGGTGGCGAGCATGGTGATGTACCTCGGCGCCGGCGCGTTAGGCCTGCCGGTCTGGGCACCGATCGGTCTTCCCGGTGCGGCGCGGCTGATCGGCCCGACCGGCGGCTACCTGCTCAGCTATCCGGTTGCAGCGTGGCTCGTCGCGGCGCTCGCCCAACGGTCGACCCGTTATCTCCCGCGCGTGCTCGCCGCGCTGGCAGGCATCGCGGTGATGTACATCGGCGGCATCGCGCAACTGGCAGTACTGACGGGCAGCCTCGCGACCAGTGCGCTGATCGGCGTTGCGCCGTTCGCGGCACTCGATCTCGTGAAGTGCCTGGTCGCTGGCGCACTCGCACCGCGGGGGCCAGGCAACACACCGTGAGCGCGTCGGCCCTGTTCCTCTCGGCGCAGGGCCGTCTTCGTTCAGGCTGGCGCGCGGCACTCTTCCTCGTGCTGTTCACCACGTTCGCCGAGATCGCCCAGGTGATCGTCGCGATTCCGGGAATGGTGCTGCCCGCGCGCGACGCCGGCACGATCGTCGCCACCGAGATCCCGCTCACCTGGGTCTCGATCGTCGTCGCGGGCCTCGCCGCGCATCTCGTGATGCTCGCCTTCGTCGACCGCGTCGGGTGGGACTACGCCGACCTCGGCGCCCGAGCCCGCGCGTTGCCCGGTGTCGCCGGCGGATTCGCGTTAGGCGCGCTCGCGATCGGAGTGCCGTGCGGCGTGCTCCTCGCGCTCGGCTGGCTTGGCGTCGTCTCCGAGCCCGGGCGGGGGAGCGCGATGTGGCGCGAGCTGGCGACCGTGCTCGCCGTGCTCATTCCCGCGGCCTTCGCTGAGGAGCTCCTGGTTCGCGGCTATCTTCTCAGCGCGCTCGCCGACGGAATGGGCCGCTTCTGGGCACTGCTGGCGACGAGCATCGCCTTCGCGCTGATGCACGCGAGCAACCCCGGGATGGCGCCGGGGGCGCTGCTGGTCGTCGGGCTCGCGGGTGTCTTCCTCGGCGCGGTGCGCTTCGCGACGTCGAGCCTGTACGCGGCGTGGGCGGCGCATCTCGCGTGGAACCTCGTGCTCGGCGTCCTGCTGCACGCATTGGTCAGTGGCACCAGCATGGCGGCCGCGGGGTGGCGGACGCTCGACACCGGTCCCGATTGGGCGACCGGCGGTGCCTGGGGTCCCGAGGGCGGCGTCGCCGCGGCGGCCGGATTATTAGTAGCAACATGGTACTTGATCGGGCGCCGCCGCGCGCATGGCGGACGGCTGCTCTTCACGACATCCGGGCACGAGGCGGCAGTCTCGCCCGCGCATGAGGACGGACTACACGCATGAGCGAGAGTACGCGGCAGGAGCGGATCGCGGTGATCGGCGCCGGACAGATGGGCAACGGGATCGCCCACGTGTTCGCGCAATCCGGATTCCCGGTGACGATGATCGACGTCGCCCGGGGGGCGCTCGACAAGGGTCGGAGCACGATCGAGAAGAACCTCGATCGGCAGCTGAAGAAGGGGACGATCGACGCCGCCGCGAAGGACGCGACGTTAGGCAGGATCGACACGAACACTGACATCGCGGCCGCGGCCAGCGCGGTCCTCGCCGTCGAGGCGGCGACCGAGAACCGCGACCTCAAGTTCCGGATCTTCGCCGACCTCGACAAAGCCGCGCCGAACGCGATCCTCGCGAGCAACACGAGCAGCATCTCGATCACCGAGATCGCCGCGCGCACCTCGCGCCCCGAGAAGGTGATCGGAATGCACTTCATGAACCCGGTCCCGGTGATGCAGCTCGTGGAGGTGATTCGCGGCCTGGCGACATCCGACGAGACGATGCGCAGCACCGTCGAGCTGGCGAAGGCCGTCGGCAAGACGCCGGTGGAGGTCTCCGATTATCCCGGCTTCGTCGCCAATCGCATCCTCATGCCGATGATCAACGAAGCGGTCTACTGCGTGATGGAAGGCGTCGGCACGCCGGAGGCGATCGACACCGTGATGAAGCTCGGGATGAATCACCCGATGGGTCCACTCGCACTCGCGGATCTCATCGGACTCGATACCTGTGTCGCCATCCTCGAGGTGCTGCAGTCCGGACTCGGCGACCCGAAGTACCGCCCGTGCCCATTGCTGCGGAAGTACGTCGCCGCCGGTTGGCTCGGCCGCAAGTCGGGACGCGGCTTCTACACCTACGGCTGACCAGGGCGAGCCGCAACATGTTGCAGCCGCGCCTACTGCTGCATCTCGACGAGCAGCAACAGGAGATTCAACGCGTCGCGCGCGACTTCGCGCACCGTGAGATCGCGCCGTATGCGGCGCAGTGGGACCGCGAGCGGCACTTCGAGCGGTCGGTGGTCGATCGGATGGGAGAGCTCGGCTTTCTCGGGATGATGATTCCGACCGAGTACGATGGACTCGGCCTCGACACCGCGACGTATCTCGTCGCGCTCGAGGAGATTGCGACGGTCGACGCGGCATCGTCGATCGCGATGGGAGTGCACAATTCCCTCCCGACGCAGATGATCCTCAAGTGGGGGACTGCCGAACAGAGGGAGCGCTTCCTCAAGCCGATGGCGCGCGGCGAGATGCTCGGCGCCTTCGCGTTGAGCGAACCGGAGTCGGGCTCCGATGCAGCATCGCTGCGCACGCAGGCGGTGAGGGATGGCGATCACTGGGTGATCAACGGGACGAAGGCGTGGGTCTCACATGGCAACGAGGCCGACGTCATCATCGTCATGGCTCGTACCGACACCCCCGAGCACCGGATGGGCGCGAAGGGCATCGGCGCATTCATCGTGACTCCCGACCTTCCCGGCTTCAGCGTCGGCAAGAAGGAAGACAAGATGGGAATGCGCGCGTCGCCGACCGTCGGGCTGTCGTTCGACAACATGTGCGTCCCCGCGGATCGCGCGTTAGGCGACATCCACCGCGGCTTCGTTTACGCGCTGCACTCGCTCGACAACGGCCGCTTGGGCATCGCCGCTCAGTCGGTGGGGATCGCCCGTGCCGCCTTCGAGCATGCCGTCAAGTATGCCGGCGAGCGCAAGCAGTTCGGCAAGCCGATCCGCGATCTCGAGGCGATCCAGTTCAAGCTCGCGGACATGTCGACCAAGGTGACCGCGGCCCGGGCGTTGCTTCATGCAGCCGCGGCCGCCAAGGACCGCGGTGAGAGCATCACCCAGTTCAGCAGCATGAGCAAGCTCCTCGCGAGCGAGACGGCGATGT
>JAICUE010000459.1 GCA_025936015.1 Gemmatimonadaceae bacterium | reverse complement strand
TCGAGCATCTTCAGCTCGGCCTCCTTCGCCGGATAGCCGACGCGGATCTTGAGGAGGAAGCGATCGAGCTGCGCCTCGGGGAGGGGAAAGGTCCCCTCGTACTCGACCGGGTTCTGCGTCGCGAAGACGGTGAAGAGGCTGCCTAACGCGTGGGCCTGGCCGTCGACGGTCACCTGGCGCTCGGCCATCGCCTCGAGCAGCGCGGCCTGGGTCTTGGCCGGCGCGCGGTTGATCTCGTCGGCGAGGAGGAGGTCGGTGAATATCGGCCCGGCGCGAAACTCGAACCCCTTCGCTGCGTCGCGGATGAGGCTCGTTCCGGTCACGTCGGCCGGCATCAGGTCGGGGGTGAACTGGATGCGGCCGAACCGCGCGTTGAGCGCACCGGCGAGCGCCCGGACCATCAGCGTCTTCGCCGTGCCCGGCACTCCCTCGATCAGGGCGTGCCCTCGGGCGAGGAAGGCGACCAGCGCCTCGTCGATCGCGGTGTCCTGTCCGATCACGCGCGAGGCGACGGCATCGCGCACGCGGCGCATCGCGTCGGCGATTTCATCGGCGGCCGGGCTGGCTGGAGTAGTCACGTGCTCAATGTCCTCTCGATCGTGTCGATGTCGTCGGCGAGCTCGGTGAGCTCGCGCGGTGAAACGGGGTGTTGCGTCGCGGCGATCAGTCGTTCGACCGATGGACCGAGCGCGGGATGCCGCTCGGCGACGCGGCGCAGGAACGCGTCGTCATCGCCGCCGCTGCCGCGCGCCGCCGAACCGTGGCGGCGGCGGATGCCGTGCACGAGCCGGCGCGCGGCCAGCCGCGTCGCTCCCTTCTGCATGTATGCCCGCGACAGCGCGCCGACGTGCTCGAGCGGCGATCGCCGCTCGAGTCGCATCCGCGCCCGCGGCGCGATTGCCCGCGCGCCCAGCGCGAGCAGGAGGATGAACAACGCGACGAGGATCTGCACTCCGGCTCGCCCCACCGGCGTCGCGAACAGCGCGCCACGAATCGCGCGCATCGCGTTGCCATGGTTCCCGAGTCCGTGATGATACTCGTCGAAGACGACCGGCGCCGCCAGCGATGGCGCCACCCACTCGAGCAGCCGCTCGGGCAGGATGACGAGCTCGTTTTGCGAGAGCATCGAGTTGCGGACGATCCCCGCGTCGGCGAGGACGACGATCCGCCCAGCGCCTAACGGCATGCCGAGCACCGCCGGACGTATCGCCGGCAGCAGCCGGTGCATCGTCATCACCGCGACGAACGCGCTGGTATCGTCGGGGTAGGGACGCACCGACGTCAGCGCCGCATGGACGTGATGCGAGTACGCGGCGATGTCGGGCGCGACCGGCGCGCGCCGCGTCACCGTCCGCGCGGCGCTGTCCGCGTCGCCGACCTTGGCGCTGATCGTGTCGACGCCGGTGACGACGCCGGTCGTGTCCTCCTCATCGGCGTCATCGTCGTCGTCGGCCACAGTGTCCGGGTGCGCGGTGCTGTCTGCCTGACGGTTCGCGCCGACATTGGTGCTGCTGTCCAACGCCGTGCCGCCTGCGTGGTCATCGGCATCCGGCACCCGCGCTCTCGGCATTCTCCCGGCGACGACCGGATGACCGACATACTGGAAGTCGTCGCTGTACAGGTGCAGCGAGTCGGCGATCGGCGAGCCTTGCTCCGCGGAAACGACGAGTCCCGCGCCGCGCCTCACCGCGTCGAGCATCACGCCGACCTCCGATGCGGTCGGTTCGACTTCCGGGGCGAGCACGACGTACACCGCATTCTCGGCGAGCGCGCCGCGAAAACGCTCCTCGCGCCGTCGCACCTTCCAGCCTAACCGCGATGCGCCCTCGTACCAGCCGCGAAGCCCGCCCGGCTCGTAGCTCAGCGACGAGAGCGTTCCCCCCGCATCGTCCGGCTCCCCCTGCGGCGCGAAGAAGCTGGCGATGATGATCATCGCCACCAGCGTCCCGAACACCACCTTCGGCGTGAGCAGCCGATCGAGCACCCGGTCAGCCATCGGATTGCACGATCGGCAGCGCAAGGCGCTGCAGTGTCTCGTAGCGGTCGCGGTCGCAGACGCCGGTGCCATACACGACGGTCTCGTACGCGCGCGCGAAATCGCGGAAGCCGGTGAACACCGTCGCCGAGCGCGCGCGCAGCTCGCGCACGTAATCGCCGACCGTCTTCGATGGATGCAGCCGGACGAGCCCGCGCCGCGCGATCGCGTGCAGCAGCGCGAGGTAGAGCGAATGCGCCGCGGAGGTGAAGTCGCCGTGCGCCGCGTGCTGCTGTGCCAGCGTCCACGGGTCGCCGTGCGCGAACCCCGCCGCGCCGCGCGGCTCGGGACGCGCATCGATCCCCTGGCGCCGCCGCCGGTAGCTCACCAGCGCGAGCCGCGCGATGATCGCCGCCGCGACCACCGCGATGATCGTGATCACCGTCCAGAAGACGACCGGGTTCGCGGTACGCGTCCCGCTGAAGTGGCGCAGGAGATCGCCCAGCCACTCGAGGAATTCGTTGATCTTGCGCGCGATCCAGCTCGGCTGACGCTGCGCGAACGCCCTCTGTCGGAAGACGGCCGCCATCGTATCGCGGATTGCCGTCTCGCTGACGGGGAGGCGCTGCTGCACCGGACGTTAGGCGGCGGCGGTGGGGTAGGGGGCGGCGAGCGAGTCGAGGTCGAGATCGAG
>JAICUE010000561.1 GCA_025936015.1 Gemmatimonadaceae bacterium | reverse complement strand
GGGCCCTTGCCCCCCGCGCTGGGCCCCCCGGCCCCGCCCCCGCCCGTTCCCCCCTCACCCACTCCCCCACTCACGCACTCACTGCGTTTCACTCAGTTGAACAGCGTCACCAGCGGCATCGGCGATCGCCAATCGAAGACGACGCGGTTTCGCACCAGCTCGCACACCGGCCGCCCCGCGAGGCGTGCGGGTTGGTATCGCATCGTGGGGAGATGCGCGCGCAGCGCGGTGAGGAAGTCGTCGTTCGTGAAGGTGAGGGGCGCCACGTGTCGCCCAGCACCCGTCCCTGCTCGTTCACGACGTACTGCGCGACGACGTCGCCGCTGAGGCGCATGAGGGCCATTCGCTTCGGATAGCGGATCGCGGCGTCGGGGGTCGCGACGCTCGCGCTGTGCCAGGCGTCGCTCTCGCGGTGGCGCAGCGCGGCGATGAGATCGCCGCCGGGCGTGAGGCTGTCGCCGTGCAGCGCGACGGCGAAGGTGAGCGGATAGGCGCGCTCACGCAGCTCGCCGTCGTGCAGCGTGTCCACCGGACCGACGAGCCGCTCCCATCCGAAGATCTCGAAGCCGACGCGGTAGACAGCGGTCGCCGGCGCGACGAGGACGAACGTCCCCGCCGAATCGGTGACCGTGTGCGCGACGGCGCGATCGGTCGAGTCGACGAGGGTGACGTGCAGGCAGCGGAGGGGCGCGCCGTTCCGCGCGTCGCGCGCGACGCCGCTCTCGGCGGGCGGCTGCGCGGCGACGACACGCGTGGCGAGGAGGAGCAGCGCGACGGCGGACGCGAACGAGCGAGAGGACATGGCAGCGCGGGGAGCGACGGAGGAGGCGTCGCCAACGATTCACGCCGGCGCGACGAAGGTCAACCGGGGGCGACGTGCGTCAGCGGCCCAGCTTCCAGCTCGCCAGCGACCGCGACTCCCCCGTGTCGCGGGTGAGATGGGCTTCCAGCGTGTCGATCGTCACCGGCTCGTCGAATCGTTCGGCGAGGAGGGAGATCAACAGCTCCGGCGGGAGCTCACGGTACAGGTTCAGTGTGACGTGCGGCGTGAAGTAGAAGCGCGGTCGCGCGGCACGGAGCCCGCTCGTCTTGAGGCGCTCGTGCAGCGTGCGCAGCGGACCGTGCGGATCGAGGGGGAGGACGACGATCTGCGTCTGCATGAACCGTGTCGGTCGGCCGAAGCGGAGGGTGATCGGCGCGGTGGACGCGGCGATCGGCGCGATGGTGGCGTCGAGCTCCTCGCGCGTGGTGTCGGGGGCGATGGGTCCCATCCCCGACGAGCCGGCGACGGTGACGTGCGGCGCCTGATCGAGCGCGGCGAGCCGCGGGTCGTACTGGCGCGCCACGGCGGCGATGCGCGCGCCCACGTCGCCGCCGATCGGCGCGAAGACGAAGATGCCGCTTCTGGCGCGAGGGCTCACGCGTGGTGGACGACGCGGATGCGGGGGCTCAGCGGCGGGGCATGGTGAGAGTGAACGCGGCAGGCGCGGGCATGATGGACCAGCGCAGCGCCTGCCCCCCGCCGGGTGCCGGTGAGAGCGACCCTTTCAGCAGCCACCGGTCGAGCCGGTTGCCCGGATGCGAGTGGTGATAACGTACGACCTTGAGGCCGGCGAAGGTACCGACCCCCGCACCGGCGAGGACG
>JAICUE010000208.1 GCA_025936015.1 Gemmatimonadaceae bacterium | reverse complement strand
TTGTTCGGTGCACTCTGGTACGACCAGTCCATGATGATGTAGTCGGCGCCGACATGCGAGACACGAATCGCTCCGTAGTTGGCCGTACCGACCGGACCGACGCGGAAGACGTAGGCGTAGCCTGGTTCGGCGGAGATCGACGTCGAGCTGAACTGGTTGTCGAGCGGCGCGATGTCGATCGACGTCAGGTCGGTGACCGGGTCCATCGAGTACAGCGCGATCGAGACATCGCTGCGCATCGGGACGAAATACAGGCGGTTGTCAGCGTGCCGTTCGAGGCGGAAATCGATCCCCGCCGCGGTACCACTGGTGACGATGCCGAATCGCGACGCGGTGTTCGGATTGTAGAAGTCGAAGCCGCTCGTGCCGGGCGCGACCTCGAACGCATCGAGGATCACATTGCGCGAATCGTAGCGCGGAGTGTCGTCGCGCGGCACGCTGAACAGGCTCTCGTGCCCATCGCGCGAGACCGCGCTCACGGCGAAGCAGTAGCGGACGCCGTTAGTCAGTCCGGTCGAGATGAAATCCTCGGAGATCGTCGTGCCCTCGAGCACCCAGAGGTCATCGTCGCAGCCGCCCGCTGAAGCGCTGTACACCGTCGAGTAGACGCGGTAATAGTCGAAGGCGTCCGGATCCGCGCTCCGCGCATTGCTCGCCCATGATGTCTGCACCGCCCGGTCGAGCGAGATCGCGTCGAGGCTCGCCGGCGCGGGGAGCCGCATCCGATCGTCGATCACGACGGCGGCCGAAGGCGCGCTCTCGTTGCCCGCGTCATCACGCGTCGCCACGTAATACGCGTACGCTGGATACCCGGCATCACTGAACGTCGGCGACGTCGTCTCGGCGCGCCGGTTCCACTCGCCGCTCGCCGAATTGCGGGAGTAGACGACGTACGCGCTCGTGTACGAATCGGCAACGTCATCCCACGTCAGCAGGATGCCATCCGGGCTGTCCGGAAATCCGCTCGGCACCAGCTGGTATGTCAGGCCGGTCGGCACCGGGAGACGGTTGTCGTTGGGCGCGGTGCCGCGATCGGGACCGCACGCGACGACGGCGATGAGGGTAGCGAGAATGAGACGGCGCATGTGATTCTCCGGTGGCGGGTCGGGAACCAGTGGTTGCACGCGGTACGCCGGTTGTCGCGCGTCGGTAAGTCGTTGCGCTGACATCAGTTGCAGTCGGCAAACGGCAACGGGCGTCCACCATTGTGGACGCCCGTCTGCGCCATTCAGTGAACGACGCGTCAGCGCGAGTTGTCGGCCTTCCGGTAGTCGAACTTGAGATCGGGCTCGGCGCGCAGGGAGATGAACGCAGTGAAGCTGAAGGCACCGTACGGCGTCTTGGTGAAGCCGAACACGAGATCCCAATCGTGCAGCTCCCGGCGCAGTGAGACGATCTGCGAATTGAAGCGCTTGGCCTCGACGTCGTAATCAGTGGTCCACTGGGCGGCCCACTTCTCGGTGAGGTTGAACGTGGTATTCGCGTTCAGGTTTGCGCGGGGCGGAGACACGACGATCGTTCGGCCGACACCGCTCTGCTCGAGCGAGTCGGGACGCAGATTGACCGCCTCCGCAAGGCAGGCCTCGCGCGAGAACGGGTCGACGAGGTCTCGGCACACCGCGCTGGGATCGATGACCGTTGCACCCTTGACCGGACGAGAGCGGCTCGAGCTGAACGTGAAGCTCGCGTTCCAACCGCCGTGTGTATCGGGGATCGGGAGATCCGAGCGGCGCGAGTTGCTCCCGAACATCGGGTTGTCGGCCACACGCTGCGCCTCACGATCAGTGGACGTCTGATTCGCTGTCGGCAGCACCGGCGTCTCGTTCTTGGTTACCCCGCCGAAGACCCGGTTGAGCGCGGCGAAGATGCTCGACTTGCGGTTGATCGAGAACGTCGCGTCCATCCCCTGGAAGAAGGGGCTGAACCGGGCCGTATCGCTTCGCGGATCACCGGCAAACAGTGAATAACGCGCGCCGAACGACGCGTTAGGCAGGAGGTCGCTGCTGAGGCGATATCCCCAGGTGCTGCTCGTGATGCCGGCGTACCAGTTCGGGCTGTGCCCTTGCTGCTTCAGGTATTTGTACTGCTCGAAGTTGTAGCCGACGCCGTCCATGGTGATGGCGAGGAGCTTGATTTTCTCGCCGGCGCCCTCGGTGTCGCTTGCATCGGTCGCGCTGTCCTTCGGCGTCCTGAACTTCGCCTCGAAGTTCGTCGCGAGGCCGAGCGAGATCTGGTTCTGCCGCAGTGATCCCAGGTTGCCACGCGCTGGATTTCCCTGCGCGTTCTCGAATTCGGCGATCGGGTGCCCCTTGGGCGCGTAACTGTACGAGATCGTCGGCGTGATCGCCTGGCGGAACCGGGTGAAGGGGCCGAACCCGGGGAAGAGGCCGAAGAATGTCGGGGTCGACGACACCGAGTACTGCGGCCGCTTCGTCTGGTGGACCCAATTGCCTCCGGTCACCTCGTTGCGCACCCAGAAGTACTGGCTCCCGTCGGAGTTCACGAAGTTGACGGCTGGCGCGATGTTCCACTTCCCGCGCGACAGCTGCGGCAGCCCGAAGCCGAAGTTGAATTCGATGCCGCTCTGAAAATCCCTGGCGAACACGCGCGTGGCCGAGTCATTCCCCTGGAACACGCGCACCGCCTTGGGAGAATTGTCGACGAAATCGTGCGCGGCAAAGTCGAGGGATATGGTGTAGTTGTGGACCGTGATCGGACTCCCGAGCCGGACGTCGCTCGTGCGCAGCGCGCCGAGGCGAAGCACGCTGTCGGTCGGCGAGTTGAAGAACACCGGCATGTCCAATCCCTGGCTCACGCGCGTCTTCAGCGAATTGGTCGCGTTGAAGGACGGCGTCCACGACAGCCAGTCGGTGATGCTGACGGTGGGTGTCGTCAGCGACAGCGTCGGCAGATTCAGCGCGACCTGTCCGCCTAACGTTTCCTGGCGGCTTCCGCCGAGGCTGAGGTGGGTCGGGCCGAACGAGGTGGAGAGATTGGCGTTCGAGCTGATCGACGAGAGCGCGGTATAGCTGTTCGTCGCCGTCAGGCGGTTCGCCGTCGAGTTCGTCGCGTACTGGATGTTCGCGTTGAACGACGTCTTCTGCGAGAAGGCCTGCTGGTGCTGCCAGTTGAGATTCGTGCTGTTGCCGAAGCCGGAGTTTCGCTGCTCGATCCCGAACGCACCCGAGACGAAGCGGTCCAGCCAGTTGTAGCGCATGTCGAGGCGACCGTTGAGCTGGCGTTCGCTCCCGCCGCGATTCGGGTCGGAGCGCGCGCCGCTCCACCAGTCGAAGAGGACTTGCGCGTCGAGGTAGTTGTTGATCGCCCAGTAGTAGCCGAAGTCCTGGACCCGGCGCTGGTAGTACGGGTTGTTCCGCACGATGTCGGCGACCCCGATCTTCGGCGGAATGATCCCGCTGTGCGGCCCTTGCGCCAGGTTGTCGAACATGAAGGGCAGCCAGGCGACAGGCACGTCCTCTATGAAGAGGATCGCCGGGCGGGCGACGAGGAGCTTGCCCTGAATGAGCTTGATCTCCTTCGCCTTGAAGTAGTAGTCCGGATGGCTGTCGCTGCAGCTGGTGATCGTCCCGTTGCGGGCGAAGAACTTCTGCTGCGCGGTGCTGCTGCTGTCACCCTGGAAGAACGACCGGCGCGCGGTGACGAACCAGGTCTGTCCGCTCTCGACCGAGGTCGAGACGTTGGTGACGATGCCGCGGCGATTGCCGATGTCGTAGGCGATCCTGCCTAACGCGACGACGTCCGCGGGTCCCTGGGCGGGATCGCGGAGGATCGCGGTATCGCCAAGGGCGAGGACGATCTTGGTGGAATCGCTGTAGAGGATCGTGTCGGAAACGATGATGCTCTGGTCGCGCTGGACCGCCGCGTCGCCATTGAGGATGATCTGGCGGCCGTTGGCCTGGAACACCACCGAGTCCGCCTGATACCGGGTGGCGGTCGTGCTGTCGCGCGACAGGAGCTCGCGGGTGACGGAGTCCTCCTCGGCCCACTTCACGAGCTCGCGCCTGGCGGTCGTGTCCTTCGCGAGGTTCGCCGTATCGCCCGGCGCCCGCGGGACGGTATCGCGGCGCGCGGGCTGCTGCCGGTTCGGCTGCTGCCTAACGCCAGGAAGTCCCTGCGCCGGCACGGCCAGCGGAACCACCGCGGCGAGCGCGGTGGCGGCCAGCAGCGCGAGCCGGCGCATCATGGGGCGGCGCTCGCCGCGGCTTCCGCTGCCTCAGCCGCCTCCTTCGCCGCGACCCGGATGTCCCGTTTCCGCTTCACGAAATAGGAGAGGAACACGCTCAGCTCGTACAGGATGTAGAGCGGGATCGCCATCGCCACCGTCGACGTGACCGCGTCGCCGGGGGAGAGAAATGCCCCGATCAGGACACAGACCACCGCCGCATGCCGCCTGAACTTCAGCAGAAACTTGGGGGCCACACTGCCGAGCATCGTGAGCAGCACGACCGCGATCGGCAATTCGAACGCCAACCCGAAGGAAACGACGAGAGAAATGACGAAGCCGAAGTACTCCTGCACCGTGATCATCGGGTCGAGAGACGCCGTCTGAAAGGTGAGGAGAAAATCGAGAGTGAGCGGAATGACGACGAAATACGCCATCGCCGCGCCGCAGAGGAAGAGGACGACCGCTCCGATCAGGATCGGAAGGACGACGCGCTTCTCGTGCGAGTACAACGCGGGCGCAACGAATGCCCAGATGTTGTAGCCGATCACCGGGAATGCGAGCGCGATGCCGAGCCACATCGACGCGCTCATGACGATGCTGAACGGGTCGCCCGGGTGCGTATACACGAGCTTGTGGCCGCCGAGCAGCGGTGCGATCGGCTGCTGCAGCACTCTCAACAGGTCGAGCTTGACGACGATCAGGAACGCGATAATGACGCCGATGACCAGACCAAGCAGCGAATAAAGAATTCGCCAGCGCAGCTCCTCGAGGTGATCGAGAAACGGCATGTCGGAGCTGCCACGCGCTGCCATGTTACTTCAGTGTGCGGAGTCTATCGCGTGCGAGCACCGCCTCGTCCGAGCGCGGGTAGTCCCGAATGACCTGGCTGAGCGCAGCGCGCGCCCCCTGCACTTTTCCCTGCGCCTGCAGCGCAAGTGCGCGCTTGTAAAGCGCGGAGGGCGCTCGCGATGACTGCGGATACCGCGAAACGACCAGCGCGTAGGCCGAGTCCGCGGCAGCGACGCTTCCCTCCGACTCGAACGACTGTGCGATATAGAACTGCGCTTCCGGCGCGACGTCGGCGGTCGGGTACTGCCGCAGCAGGTCCTGGAACCCCGAGCGCGCGGCCACCGCGCTGCCGCGGCGAAGCTGGTCGAGGGCAAGCTGAAAGAGCTGGTTGGGTCCCGGACCTGCCGGGGCGGCGCTGACCGGCGCCGTGCCGTTAGGCGCCGTGGCGCCGGCGCCCGCCGTGCCCGCGTTAGGCGCCGTCACCGGCGTGGGCGTCGACGTTGCCCC
>JAICUE010000423.1 GCA_025936015.1 Gemmatimonadaceae bacterium | reverse complement strand
CCTGACCGTGCCGGCATCGCGCAGGTCGCCGCAGAGTGCACGCATCGCCGCGACCCGCTCGAGCGTATGCACCAGGAAGGCGCCCGACCCGCACGCCGGATCAAGAATCCGGATGGACGCGAGACAACGCGCGGCGACTGTCGCGGGCGCCGGCGCAACGCGCTCGCCGCGAATGAGGCGCCATGCATCGTCACCGGGGATGACCGTCGCGAGGTGTCGCGCGAGCGCCTCGCTCGTGACATCGCCGACCAGCGCGTGTGGGGTGTAGAAAGCCCCGCTGGTGCGTCTTTCGCGGCTCGCCATCAGCGATTCGAAGGCCCGGCCGAGCATCTCGGGGTCGATCGCGGCGTCGGACCAGGTCGCGCGATCCTCGCGCGCCGTCAGCCGGTAGCGGGCGAAGATTCCGTCGAAGAGCGCGGCGAGCGCGGCATCCGAGCAGCGGGCATGACGCCACTGCTTCTCGAGTGGCGTGCGGGCGAACAATCCACCGTTCAGGTACGGCACGCGACCGAATGCGCGCGCGGCTGGCGCCCGCTCGGCGACGCGCGTGTTCAGCGTACCGAAGAACAGCGGCTCGAGCAGGCGGCGATGCGTGGAGCCCCCGGACAGGATCGTGGTCGCGTGCGCTCGCGCGAGGAAGGCGCGGTCGCCATCGAGCCAGCCCTTCGCCTCGAGGAATGCGAGGAAGAGCAGGCGCGACACCGTGAACAGCGCGAGCGTGCGACGGTCGTCGCGCGTCACGGCCGCGGGGAGCGACTCGGCCGCGCGCTCGACGCCCGCTTCGAGCTCACGATAGAAGCGGCGACTCAGTGCATCGCGGCCGAGTACCTCGAGCCAGCGCGCATGGGTGAGGAGGTCGTCGGGGCCGGCCGCGGCGGCGATCGCGCACAACGTTTCGGCGTCGCTGTCGACCAGCCGGTCGCGTTGCGTCGAGAGCGCGGCGACGCGCGGCGGCAGCCGCGCGGGCGACCATGTCGCGATGACACGCTGGTCGGCGGTCTCGTCCTCGGCGATCGCCAGCCAGCGCAGCTGCGGCGTGCGGCTGGCGAGGCGCGCGGCGATTCGCTCGACGCTCTCGCGCGGCGAGGCGGACGCGTCGCAGCGCAGGAGGAGGGCGCGCAGCGCGCCGGGTCCCGCGCAGACCTGCGCGTCGAGCAACGTTGACGGGAGTCCAAGCGCCTCACGCGCCGACGGCGCGAGGGAGGCAGGTTCGCCGTCGCAACCGGCGAGGGCAGCGATGGCGGTGAGCGAATCGATGCCGGGGCGCGCGGCGAGGGCCGCGGCGGCGGAGCGCATGTTGAGCACGCGGCACTCTCGCGCCGCCGCGGTGCGCGACAGTCATCGGTCGCGCGCGCATCTGCACATAATCGTGCGCGGACGCCGCCGCGACCGTTGACATCGCGACAGAGCGCGTCGATCGTGCACCGAATGGCACAAACAACTGCTGCAAAGCTCCGAATTCTCGGGGACGCCGGCGACGAACAGCGCCGTGTGCTCACTCCCGAGGCACTCGATTTCGTCGCGAAGCTGCACCGTCAGTTCAACGCGACGCGCGAAACGCTGCTTCGGGCGCGAATCGCCCGGCAGGAGATACTCGACGCCGGCGTCCGCCCCGATTTCCTCGTCGAGACTCGCTCGGTGCGCGAAGGGGAGTGGCGGGTAGCGCCCGCGCCGGCGGACCTGAACGACCGGCGCGTCGAGATCACCGGACCGGTCGAGCGGAAGATGATGATCAACGCGCTCAACTCGGGCGCGAAGGTGTTCATGGCCGACTTCGAGGACGCGCTCTCGCCGACGTGGGAGAACGTCGTGGCCGGCCAGGCGAACTGCATCGACGCGATCCGCCGGACGATCGAGTTCACGAACCCGGACGGCAGGCGTTACGCGTTAGGCGCGACGCCGGCGACGCTGGTCGTCCGCCCACGCGGCTGGCATCTCGTCGAGAAGCACGTGACCGTCGACGGGGTCCCGGTTTCGGCGAGCCTGTTCGACTTCGGCTTGTACTTCTTCCACAACGCCCGGGAGCTCGCGTCCCGCGGCTCGGGCCCGTACTTCTACCTGCCGAAGCTCGAGAGCCACCTCGAGGCTCGGCTCTGGAACGAGGCGTTCGTCGCGGCCCAGCAGGCGTTAGGCATCCCGCGCGGGACGATCCGGGCGACGGTGCTGATCGAGACGATCCTCGCCGCGTTCGAGATGGAGGAGATCCTCTACGAGCTGCGCGATCACGCGGCGGGGCTGAACGCCGGGCGCTGGGATTACCTGTTCAGCGCGATCAAGAAGTTCGGGCGCGGCGGTCCGATCTTCCCCGACCGTGCGCAGCTGACGATGACGATCCCGTTCATGCGCGCGTATACCGAGCTGCTGGTGAAGACCTGTCACAAGCGCGGCGCGCACGCGATCGGCGGGATGGCCGCGTTCATCCCGAGCCGGCGCGACGCGGCGGTCAACGAGACCGCGCTCGCCAAGGTGCGGGACGACAAGCTCCGCGAATCGGGTGACGGATTCGACGGGACGTGGGTCGCGCACCCGGATCTCGTTCCGGTGGCGGCGGCAGTGTTCGACGACGTTCTTGGCGACCGTCCGAACCAGAAGGCGCGGAGCCGCACCGAGGTGGACGTGCGCGCCGCGCAGCTGGTGGACTTCCGGGCGCCTGACGGCTCAGTGAGCGAAGCGGGTGTCCGCGCCAACATCGACGTTGCGCTGCAGTACATCGAAGCATGGCTCCGCGGGTCGGGAGCGGTCGCGATCCACAACCTGATGGAAGACGCCGCCACGGCCGAGATTTCGCGCTCCCAGCTCTGGCAGTGGGTCCATCGTCAGGCGCAGTTGGCCGACGGCACGACAATGAACCGTGAGCGCTATCTCGCGCTGCGCGACGCGACGCTCCGCGCGCTCACCACCGAGCGCGGCGCCGCCGAGTCTCGCCTGTCCGAGGCCGGGG
>JAICUE010000350.1 GCA_025936015.1 Gemmatimonadaceae bacterium | reverse complement strand
CTTCAAGGACACGATCACCGCATTCGGCCAGTACACCATGCCGGTGAACGAGATCATTCTCTACACCATCGACAACGAGATCCACCACCGCGGGCAGGGGTACGTCTATCTCCGCGCGTTAGGCATCGAGCCGCCGCCGTTCTACGTGCGGGATTGAACGGCGACGAGGGGGCGTGCTTCCTCAGCGGGAGCACGCCCTTCATATCGCCACGATCGACTGTCGGATTTCAGGCCGCCGGCGGCGACGCGCCCCGGTCGCCGCCCGCTGGCGCGAAAGGCCTGACGCTGGCGCCGCCGCTCGTGTCCAGGGCCGGGTAGTCTATGTACCCGTGCTCCCCCGGCGCGTAGAACGTTGCGACCTCGGGCGTGTTGTACGGGCCGCCCCGCCGCACGCGTTCCGGCAGGTCCGGGTTCGCGATGAACAGCTTCCCGAACCCGATGAGATCCGCTTTGCCGTCGGCGAGCGCGCGCTCCCCCGACTGCGGCGAGTAGCCCCCGGTGCTGATCAGCGTCCCCTCGAACCTTGGCCGGATCAGCTCCGTCGCGCACATCTCGTGATCGTCGAGCCCGGAAGTCTGGACCGGCGCCTCGACGATGTGCAGGTACGCGAGCGGCTGCGCGAGCTTCCCGAGCTGCTCTGCGGCGTACCCGAACGTCTCGGCGGGATTCGCATCGTGGATGCCGTTTGCCCCGGCGCCCGGAGACAGGCGGACACCGACACGCTGTTCCTGCCACACGCCCTGCACCGCGGCGGTCACCTCGAGCAGGAAGCGCGCGCGATTCTCCACGCTGCCACCGTATTCGTCGGTGCGGATGTTCGAGCCGCTCTGGAGGAACTGGTCGATGAGATATCCATTCGCGCCATGGATCTCGACGCCATCGAAGTTCGCCTCCTTCGCGATCGTCGCGGCGTGACGAAAGGCGGCGACGATCTCGTGCACCTCGGGCGTCGCGAGTGCGCGCGGGATCTCGAAGGGGACGAGTCCCTTCGGCGTGTAGGCCTGGCCGCGATCGGGAGCGAGCGCCGACGGTGCGACGGGCGTGCTCCCGTGGTAGTACGAGTGCGATATCCGGCCGACGTGCCAGAGCTGCGCGAAGATCCGCCCGCCGGCACGGTGCACCGCGTCGGTGATCGTCCGCCATCCGTCGCGCTGCTCCGGTGAATAGATGCCCGGGGTGTCCTGGTAACCCTGCCCGATCGGCTCGATCTGCGTACCCTCGGTGACGATCAGCCCCGCGCTGGCGCGCTGCACATAGTACCGCGCCATCATCGCGTTAGGCACCCCGCCCGGCGCGCGATTGCGGGTGAGGGGCGCCATCACCATGCGGTTAGGCAGCGTCAGCGGTCCAAGTCGGTACGTGTCGAGTAGCATGGCCATCCAGCAGGGCAATGAGTGCGCCGGAGACAAGATTTCCCGGGCGCATTCGAGCCACCGAGCATATGTTTGCCTGGCTCGTCGTGGCGAGCCTGGCCCGTCCGGCAGGATCCATTGCAGCAGCCAAATGAGGGGCAGCGCCCCGGCGATGGACCACCGCGCCACCGAGCTCCACCCTTACCACCGGGCTAGGTCCTGGATGGAGGAGCAGCACACCCGATGTCTGGCCGAAACATCCCGAATGCACACCTGTCCGCTGCCTCGCCCGACCCGCGCGCGCTCGAGGAGCGGTTCTTCGATCTGTCGATCGACATGCTCTGCTTCCTCGACTTCAGCGGCTACTTCAAGCGGCTGAATCCCGCATGGGAGCGGACCCTCGGCTTCACCCGCGAGGAGCTTATGTCGCGCCCGTTCATCGAGTTCGTTCATCCGGATGACCGGGAGCGGACCCTGAACCAGAACCGCCAGGTGCGGGGCGGCGGCCAGGCGTTAGGCTTCGAGAACCGCTACCGCTGCAAGGACGGCTCCTACCGGTGGCTCTTCTGGAACGCCGCCCCCGATTCGGCCGAGCAGGTGATCTACTCCGTCGCCCGCGATGTCACGGCCCGCAAGGAGGCCGAGGCCGAGCGCGACCGGCTCGTCGTCGCGCTGCAGGCCGCGCTCGCCGAGGTGAAGACGCTGCGGGAGATTCTTCCCATCTGCTCGTACTGCCGCCGCATCCGCGACGACCAGAACTACTGGCACACCGTCGAGAGCTATATCGCTCAGCACACCGGGTCGCAGTTCAGCCATGGGATCTGCCCGAAATGCATGGAGACCGTGGTCGCTCCGCAGATGAGAGGAATGGGGGGTTAGGCGATCGCCGGAGCTCGGGCAGAACTGAAAACCGTAGGAGACGCCCGCGACGGGTGTTAGGATCGTTCAGCGTTCCGGGCGCTCAATCCGTATCCGTGACAACGTACGTGTCACTACCGGCGTCGACAGCCACCGACGTCGCCCTCCTGTTGCACCGCCTCCACCCCACCGTGATGAAGAACTGTCTCGTCTCTCTCGCGGCCGTTGCCGCCCTCGCGGGCTGCGCCGGCAAGACGCCCGCACCCTCCACCTCCGCATCGCCGGCGCAGCAGTCGTCGGGTGAGCGCGCTCGCGGTGCTGCCGGTGGCCAGGACTCGACCGGACGCGGCGGCCCTGCCCATCCGCGCCCGTACAACAAGGTCATCACCGCCGAGGCGAAGACCCGGCGCGGGATGTTCCTGACCCATCAGGTCGACGACAAGCTGTACTTCGAGATTCCGGCGAAGGAGCTCGACAAGGACATGCTCCTCGTCGGCCGCTACGCGCGCGCGGCCGCCGCCGACCCGACGCTTCCCGGCGGACAGTTCGGTGAATACGGCGGCGACGAGTTCGCCGAGTCGACGCTGCGCTGGGACAGACAGGGCAACAAGGTGATCCTCCGGCAGCCCTCGTTCGCGATCACCGCCGATACCGGGCTTTCCGTCTATCGCGCGGTGCAGGCGGCCAATTATCCACCGATCATCGCCGTCTTCAACGTCGAGGCGTATGGCCCCGACAGCTCGGCAGTCGTCGACGTCACGCGCCTCTTCACGACGAGCATCCCCGACGTCGCCGCGATCCGCGGCCAGATCGACCCGGCCCGCTCCTTCATCGAGCGCGCGGTCGCCTTCCCCGACAACGTCGAGGTCGAGGCGACGCAGACCGGGACGCTCGTGCCTAACGGCCCCGGTGGCGGCGGCAACGCGGCGCCCGGCGTCCCCCGTCCGCCGACGAGCGTGCTCGCGCACTGGAGCATCGTCCGGCTCCCCGAGCAGCCGATGATGCCGCGGCGCTTCGACGAGCGCGTCGGCTTCTTCTCGGTGCGGATGGTCGACTTCGGCGCCGAGCAGCGCGCGGCGAAGCGGCAGTACATCACGCGCTATCGGCTGGAGTGCGCCGGTCCGCCCGATGCGAGCGGTCTCTGCACGCCGAAGAAGCAGATCGTCTACTATGTCGACCCGAACACCCCCGACCAGTGGAAGCCGTGGATCCGCAAGGCGATCACCGACTGGCAGCCGGCGTTCGAGGCGGCCGGCTTCCGCGACGCGATCATCGCCAGGGATGCGCCGCCTAACGATCCCGACTGGTCGCCCGAGGACATCCGCCACACGGTGATCCGCTGGCTCCCGAGCACGACCGAGAACGCGGTTGGCCCGCACGTGAGCGATCCGCGCACCGGCGAGATCCTCAACGGCTCGGTGCGCATCTTCCAGAACGTCCTCAACCTGCAGCGCGACTGGTACTTCACCCAGGCGGCGCAGCTCGATCCGCGCGCGCGCACCTGGCCGATGCCCGACTCGCTGATGGGCCGGCT
>JAICUE010000209.1 GCA_025936015.1 Gemmatimonadaceae bacterium | reverse complement strand
GTGATGCTGACGACCTTCCCCTGCACCCGCGTGCCGACCGGGTACTTCTCGGCGACGTCCTTCCACGGGTAGCTCTGGAGCTGCTTGAGGCCGAGCGAGATGCGCTCGCGCTCCCAATCGATGTCGAGCACCTTGACCTCGAGCTCCGACCCGATCTGGACGAGCTCGGACGGATGCGAGATGCGGCCCCACGACATGTCGGTGATGTGCAGCAGGCCGTCGACGCCGCCGAGATCGATGAATGCACCGAAGTCGGTGATGTTCTTGACGACGCCCTTTCTGACCTGGTCCTTGGCGAGGTCCTTCATCAGCTTTTCGCGCTTGCCCGCCCGCTCCTGCTCGAGGATCACGCGGCGCGACACGACGATGTTCCGGCGGCGCTTGTTGAGCTTGATGATCTTGAACTCGTACTTCTGCCCGAGGAGCTCGTCGATGTTCGGCACGCGCCGCAGGGCGATCTGCGAGCCGGGGAGGAACGCGTCGACGCCCATGAGGTCGACGACGACGCCACCCTTGATTTTCTTGACGAGCGTTCCTTCGACCGGCTGGTCGCTCTCGTAGGCGACGCGGATGCGCTCCCACACGCGCATGAAGTCCGCTTTCTTCTTCGAGAGGACGACGGATCCTTCCTGGTCCTCGAGATGCTCGAGCAGGACCTCGACCTCGTCACCGATCTTGAGGTCAGGATGGTCCTTGAACTCTTCGAGGGGGATGGTGCCTTCGGACTTGAAGCCGATATCCAGCACGACCATGTTGTCGCGAATGTCGAGCACTCGCGACTTCACGATCTCGCCTTCGTCGATCGAGGCGAGCGTGCCGTTGTACAGCTCCATCATCCGGTCGTACTCGTCCGACGAGTAGTCGTCCTCGTCGTAGAGCTCGGGGCGGCGGTTGATGAGCGGCCGGAGCTGCGCGCGCTGCGCATCGCGCTTCTCGCGCTGCAGGTCTCGCTTCTCCTGCGTCATCGTCCCGCCGGTTGAAGTGGTGTCGAGTTCGGGCATACCAATCAGAAAGCTCCTGATACGCGGAGTTGACCTCGCCGCGTCGAGGCAGAAATGAGAGAAGGGCCGCACGCGAACGCGGGCGGCTAGAACCATTCAAAGTAGAAGGTTCTGTCGCGGCGCGCAAGTTACGGGTCAGCACGAGGTTAGATGCAACGGCCAGAGCTGCACAGCCAGGCGGCAACGCCATGGTTGAGGTTGCAGCCATCAGGCGTGCTGCAGCACCGCCATTGCGGGCGTCCCGCGCTTCATCGCTTGGGCGGATCGGACCTCGCGCGCGCTCGGGCGCGAACCGGCGACGCTCGCGGCGGGCAGGTTACGCAGGCTATGCCGGATCAGGGTACGATCGGGTATGGACTTGGACGAGTGGCTCGTCAACGCGCCCCAGGCGCTGCGTGAATCGCCAACCTGGAAGGTGCGGGCCTATCAGATCGGCGCCTTCATCGCAGTGCGCGCCGCGGATGACGCGGCGCTGCTGGAGCGACTTGCCCGGTTCTCCCAGATCGCGCCGCAACTGCTGCGCGCGGCGGGCTCGGTGGCGGCGAATGTGGCCGAGGGGGATTCGCGGCGTTCATCGAAGGACCGCATCCGGTACTACGAATACGCGCTCGGATCGGCACGCGAATGCACAACGTGGTATGTCACCGCCGCTGCCGCTTTCGAACGGACAGCGTTGGACAGTCGGCTAGCGTACCTGGCGCGAGCGTCACAATTGCTTCTGACCATGATCAAGAACGAAAGATCCGGAGCAAATCGCCCTTTCCCGTCGCTGATCCGTTAGTTCTCTCCGTTATCACTGCAGCCCGTCTCGTGGCCGTGACCTCGACCGTGTCGCATGCCTCCTGACTGCGCTGTCATGGCATCACTCGACCGGTTATCGATCGCGTTTCCCCACCCCCCTGGCCAGCGCGACGATCCTCTCCACCTGATCCGCCTGCGTCAGGTAAGTCGTGTCGATCAGGATCGCGTCGCGCGCCTGTACGGTCTGCATCGAGTCGCGTGCGTCCCGCTGCACGAGCCGCTCGGTCTCCTCGGCGACCTCCGCGTCGGTGGGACGGCGGGCGAGTCGCTGCACCAGGCGGCGTTTCGCACGCTCCCATGGATCGGCAACGAGGAAGATCTTGAGCTGCGCATCCGGGAACACCGCCGTTCCGATGTCGCGCCCGTCGACGACGACGTCGCTCCCAGCCGCCGCTCGCCGGACCTCGCTGTTCACCCACTCGCGCACCCCCGGCATCCGGGCGACGCGAGACACCTCGCGTGTTACTTCGCCGCCGCGGATCTCGCCGTCCGCCGGTTCGCCGTGGATGAGCGGGATGAAGCCGCGTTCGGTCGGGCGCAGCGATACCTGCCGTGCGACTGCGAGCACCGACGGTTCGGACCACTCGTCCGGCGACCCGCCGGCGCGCAGCCGGGCAGCGGTGACACCTCGATAGAGCGAGCCTGAATCGACGTGGCGGAAGCCCAGCTTCTCGGCCACCCATTGCGCGGTGGACGATTTTCCCGAGGCGGCCGGCCCGTCGATGGCAACGACCATCGTGCGGGGTTGGGTGCCTCGAGGCGGATGCGGGGCCGCGTTCGTGTCGGACATGCGAACAATCTACGTCAGTGACGATCGCCGGCCGTGGCGTGCCTCACCGATGGCTGCGCCCGGCCACGGCGGACAGCAGCTCCCAGAAGCCGGGGAACGAGACGACCGCGCACGAGGGATCATCGATCGTGATCTCGTTGCCCGGGAGCGCGCCAAGAACGCCGAACGCCATCGCCAGCCGGTGGTCGCCGTGCGTGACGATGCGCCCGCGCAACGGCCGGTCGCTCCCGGTCACCCGCAGCCCGTCCTCGAGCTCTTCGGCTTCGACGCCTAACGTGCGAAGGTTTGCGACGACTGTCGCGATGCGGTCACTCTCCTTCACCCGCAGCTCGGCTGCCCCGGTGACCTCCGTCGTGCCGGCCGCGCGCGCCGCCACGCACGCCAGCAATGGCAGCTCGTCGATCATGGTCGGGATCTCCGCCCCCCCCGCCCTCGTCGCGCGCAACGACGTCCCGCTCGCGCTCGCGACGAGCGTCGCGACCGGCTCGCCGCCCTCGTCGCGTTCATCCTCGACCCGAATCGCCGCGCCCATCCGTCGCAACGCGTCGAAGAAGCCTGTCCGCGTCGGGTTCAGACCGACGGCTGGCAACCGCAATTCACCGTTCGTCGCGAGCGCTGCCAGCGCGACGAAGAACGCCGCTGACGACGGATCTCCGGGAACGACAATGTCGATCGGATCGAGCGACTCCACCGGCGCCACCGTGACGGACGTGCCGTTCGCGGTCACTTGGACCCCAGCCGCGCGGAGCATCCGCTCGCTGTGGTCGCGCGACCGCTCGGGTTCGCGAACGGTCGCTTCGACACCTCCGACGACGGCGGCGAGCAGGATCGCGCTCTTGATCTGCGCGCTTGCCTTCTCGCTCGTCCAGTCGATCGCGCGCAGCGCGCCGCCGCGCACCGACATCGGCAGCGAATCCCCCGCGAGCGTCACCTCCGCCCCCATCTCGGCGAGCGGTCGAGCGATGCGGCGCATCGGGCGCCGCGAAAGGCTCGCGTCGCCGATGAACACCGACTCGAAGGGGTGTCCGGCACAGACCCCCGCCATCAGCCGGGTCGTCGTGCCGCTGTTCCCGCAGTCGAGCGGAGTCGACGGGGCCCGAAGGCCGCGCCGTCCGCGGCCGGTGACGACCAGCGTTTCGTCGCCTAACGGCGGCATCATCGCGCCCAACGCTCCGAGCACCCCCGCCGTCGAGTGCACGTCGGCGCTCTGGAGGATGCCACGGACCGTCGACCGCCCATCGGCGAGCGCGGAAAGCATCAGCGCACGGTGCGAGATCGACTTGTCCCCGGGGACGCGCGCCTCCCCGCTGACGGTCAGCGAAGCCATTGCTCGAGCGTGGTCGCGATATCGGTACGGGCGTCACGATACTTGACGATCACCGGGGTCTGCAGCGCCAGCCCCTGGTCGGCCGCCCAGCCGCCGCTCACCCGTCGCGCGCCGGGGACGACCACAGCGTTAGGCGGGATCTCCAGCGGCCGCTCGGCGCTGCCGCGGTGGATGGTTTCGTTCACGAGATCGTAAACCGGAGTACCCCGGGTGAGGATCACCCCGGCGCCCAGCACGGCACCCTGCCTGACGACGGTGCCCTCGTAGACTCCGCAGTTCCCGCCGATCATCGCGCCATCCTCGATGACCACCGGCGACGCGTTCACCGGCTCGAGCACCCCGCCGATCTGCGCCGCGGCGGAAAGATGAACGCGCTCCCCGACCTGCGCGCATGAGCCGACGAGCGCGTGCGAGTCGATCATCGTCCCCGCCCCGACCCAGGCGCCGACGTTGACGTACATCGGCGGCATGCAGACAACACCCGGCGCGAGGAACGCTCCCCGCCTGACGGCGGAGCCGCCGGGCACGAGGCGCACGCCGTCGTCGAGCGCGAGCCGGCGTGGCGGCATCGCCTCCTTGTCGGTGTAGCCAAAGGTCGTGCTCATCGGCATCTCGACGACGGAGGAGATTCGGAACGCGAGCAGGATCGCGCGCTTCACCCAGGCAACCGCCTGCCAGCTGCCATCCGCGCCGCGGAACGCCGCGCGCAGTTCGCCGCGTTCGAGCCCGTCGAGCACCGCTTCGATCGCCGCTCCGGCCTCGGATGGAATCGTCTCCCCCTGAGGCGTCGCTGCGAATCGCTCGATCTCTCCGGCGAGACGGTCCAGCGACACGGTCATGTCAGAGCGCCTGCGGTTTGCAGTGCGCTGCGCAGCGCCGGCACGTGCTTCTCATCGAGCGGGACGAGCGGCAGCCTGACGGTGCTCTCCATCTTCCGCATCATCGCGAGCGCGGCCTTCGCCGGAATCGGATTCGACTCGATGAACGCCGCGTGCATCAGCGGCATCAGCGTCATGTGCTCGGCGCGCGCCGCCGGGAGGTCCCCGGCCGCGCACCGCTCCGCCAGTCGCGCCATGCGGCGCGGCGCCATGTTCGAAACCACGGATACGATCCCTCCACCGCCGGCGGCCATTACCGCCAGCGTCAGCGAGTCGTCGCCGGACAGCACCTGAAATCCGTCGGGCGCCGCGCGCATGATATCCATGATCTGCCCGAGGTTGCCGCTCGCTTCCTTCACCGCCACGATGCGCGGATGCTCGGCGAGCGTGAGCGTCGTGCGCGCCTCGATGTTGCTGCCGGTTCGACCCGGAACGTTGTAGACGATGATCGGCAGCTCGACCGCGTCGGCGATCGCCTGAAAGTGCGCGACGATGCCGCGCTGCGGCGGCTTGTTGTACATCGGCGAAACGTGCAGGAGCATGTCAGCGCCGGCGAGCTGCATCTCCTTCGACAGCTCGATGGCTTTTCGCGTGTCATTCGAGCCGGCGCCGGCGGCGACCGGCACCCGTTTTCGCGCCTGCTCGGCGACGATCTCGACGACGCGGCGGTGCT
>JAICUE010000201.1 GCA_025936015.1 Gemmatimonadaceae bacterium | reverse complement strand
GGCCGTCGCAGCGCATTCGCCGACCCAGGAGCGGGTCAAGTACAAGGACAAGGAGCTGCGGAGCGTCGGGATCGATGCATACACCCCGAATTGGACCAAGGTGGACGGCGGCGACATCTATCCTGGTCGCAGCTTCACTTCGCAGGAGGCCGCGTCCGGCGCACGGGTGATCATCCTCAACGACCGGGCGACGAAGGAACTGCTTGGCGAGAGCGAGCCGATCGGCAAGTACGTCGACGTGCAGGGGCAGCCATTCGAAGTCATTGGCGTCTACCACTACACCGCGAGCTTCCTCGGCAAGCCCGGATCGGCACAGAGCGGCGACTCGCCGACGGCGATCATACCACTGGAGACGGGGCGCCGGCACCTGAAGATGTCGATGCGCTGGGTCGATTTCACCGTGAAGCCGCGCGCCGACACGAAGCAGGTCGAAGCGATCGACGACGTGACGGCAACGCTCCGCTCGATGCGCGGGCTGCGTCCCGGTGTCGACAACACCTTCGCCGTCGTGACGCAGGACCGGTTGATGGAGGTCTACAACGGCTTCTTCGGAACGTTCTTCGTCATCATGATCGCGATCTCGGCGGTTGGCGTTCTCGTTGGAGGAGTCGGGGTCGTCGCGATCATGATGATCAGCGTCACCGAGCGCACGCGGGAGATCGGCGTACGCAAGGCGCTCGGCGCGACGCAGTGGACGATTCTCTGGCAATTCCTCGTCGAGGCGGTGACGCTGACCGGCGTCGGTGCGATGATCGGCTTCATCGTCGGCGCGCTGTGCACCTGGTTGATCAGCGCGAAAACTCCGATCCCGGCGAGCATTCCAGCCTCGGCAATCGTCACGGCAATCGTCGGCAGCATGCTGACTGGCGTGGTGTTCGGGATCGTGCCTGCCTTTCGCGCGGCGCGGCTCGATCCTGTCGCCGCGCTGCGATACGAATAGCTGAACCGATCTTCGCAGAACGAGCCGCCGGCCTTTTTCGCCGGCGGCTCGTTCTGCATTTCGACAGCGCTCCTCGTACAACCTGCGGGGTTGTGAGAGTATCCGCCGAGCAACAGCTTTCTGCGTCATGCGATTGGCGGACGTCGTCACCAGCGCGCTCGGACAGATCCGGGCGAACAAGCTGCGATCTTTCTTCACCCTGCTCGGGATCATCGTTTCCGTCGCGTTCCTCGTGGCGGTGATCGCGATCATCCAGGGGATGAACGCGTACGTCCGGGAGAATCTCGCGAGCGCGATCGTCGGGTCGAATGCCTTCCAGGTGCGACGGTCGCCGATCCAGGTCGGGCTGATCGACGACGAGATGATCCGCCGCTACGCGAGGCGGCCGAAGATCACGCCCCAGGACGCCGCGGCGGTCAACGAGGCCATTCCCGACGCCGAAGCGGTCAGCCTGCAGTCGGGATGGCCGACGCCGCAGGCCGATATCGTCTGGCGCGACCGGACGCAGGGCGACGTGCTGATCTTCGGCGTCACCGCGCCGTATCAGGTCGTGCAGGACTATCGCTTCACCGCCGGGCGTCCGCTCAGTGAGCTGGATGTGCGGGAGAAGCGGCCGGTGGTGATCGTCGGCGCCGACGTGGGCGACAAGCTGTTCGAGGGCGTCGACCCCGTCGGCAAGGAGATCCGCATCAATGGCGACCAGTTCACGGTCGTCGGCGTCGTAGCGAAGAAGGGGCGCGTACTCGGGCAATCGTTCGACGGCTTCGTGATGCTGCCGATCACGCAGTTCGAGGCGATGTACGGCCGCCGTGCGACGAACACGATTTCGGTGAAGATGCGCCAGGCCAAAGATGTCGCGCCGGCGATGCAGCGCGCTGAAGAAGCGATGCGCATCTCGCACCGGCTTCGCCCGGCCGAGGACGACGATTTCTCGGTGGAGACGGCCGACGCGCTGATCGCGTTCTGGAAGCAGCTCACGAGCGTCCTCTTCGCCGTGATTCCCGCGGTCGTGGCGATCGGCGTCGTCGTCGGCGGGATCGTGATCATGAACATCATGCTGATGGCCGTCACCGAGCGGACGCGGGAGATCGGCATCCGCAAGGCAGTCGGCGCGACCGCACGCGACATCAAGCAGCAGTTCCTCGCCGAGTCGGTTGCGCTGGCGGCGACGGGCGGGCTGATCGGCGTCGCGTCCGGGTGGCTGTTCGCGTTAGGCATCGCGGCGATCTCGCCGCTGCCGGCGCGCGTCACGGCGTGGTCGGTCGCGCTGGCGATCGGGCTCGGCGCGGGGGTCGGCGTGCTGTTCGGGGTGTATCCGGCGTCGCGCGCGGCGAAGCTCGACCCGATCACCGCGCTGCGCGCCGAATGAGCCAGGGCGCCTGACGGTGCGGATACTCGACCGCGTCAAGCAGAATCTCAGCATCGCCGTCGACACGCTGCGCGCCGGCAAGGTGCGCTCGGCGCTGACGATCCTCGGCGTGGTGATCGGCGTCGCGACGGTGATGGCGATGGCGGCGATCGTCTCGGGGATACGCGAGCAGATCGTCCACACGATCGAGATCGCCGGTCCGACGACGTTCTACGTCGTGCGCTACTTCTCGAACACGCCGATCAATCCCGACCGGCTGCCGCGCGACGTGCGCATCCGTCCCGACCTCGTGCCGGAGGAGGCGGAGCGCGTTGCCACCCTGCCAGAGATCGGATATGCGGCGATCTGGGCGCAAACGTTCGGGCGGGTGGAATACGCGGGCGCACGCACTCAGCAGATGACGTTCATGGCGGCCGACGACCGTTTCACCGAGATCCAGGGCGGCGGGCTGGCCGAGGGACGATGGTTCACGAAGTCCGAGCTCAAGAGCGGAACGGCGGTGGCGGTCATCGACCAGGATGTCGTGCACCGCTTGTTCGGCCAGATGGATCCGATCGACCGGACAGTCAGGCTCGCGGGGCGACCGGTGAAGGTGATCGGCATCTATGTCGCACCGGAGAACATCTTCGCGCCGCAGGGACAGCAGATCGCGGCGATCGTTCCATATCGGTTCGCCGACCATCAGTTCCACATCGACAAGGTGAACGGGCTGTTCATCGCGGTGAAGCCAAAGCCGGGCGTGACGGTCGGTGAAGCGCAGGACGCGGTCACCGTCGCGCTGCGGGAGATGCGCTCGCTGCGTCCGGGTGAGCGCAACAGCTTCGACATGATCACCCAGGACCAGATCCTCGACACCTTCAACAAGCTGACTGGCGTCTTCTTCCTGGTAATGATCGTGTTGTCCGGCGTTGCGCTGATGGTCGGTGGAATCGGCGTGATGGCGATCATGATGGTGTCGGTCACGAGCCGGACGCGTGAGATCGGCGTGCGGAAGGCGCTCGGCGCGACGAATCAGGACATCCTGATGCAGTTCCTCGTCGAGGCGTCGACGCTGACGGGGCTCGGTGGAATGATCGGGATCATCGTCGGGCTGGGATTCGGCAAGATCGCGACGCTGGCGATGAGCATCGACGCGACGCCGCCGCTCGGCCTGACGTTGCTGGCGGTCGCGGTGTCGGTGGGGATCGGCATCGCGTTCGGGCTGCTCCCCGCGATGCGTGCGGCGCGCCTCGATCCTATCGAGGCGCTGCGATACGAGTAGTTTGTGTCCATGGAATCACTGGACATCCTGGCAATCGCCGCGCACCGCGACGACGTCGAGCTGACCTGCGGCGGGACGTTGATCAAGGCCGCCGCGCGCGGTCAACGGACGGCGATCATCGACCTCACGCAGGGAGAGATGGGAACGCGCGGCAGCGCGCAGCTGCGGGCGCAGGAGGCCAGCGCCGCGGCGGAGATCCTCGGGGTCGCCGCGCGCGAAAACGTCGGGCTGCCTGACGCGGGGATCGTGAGCACGCCGGAAACACGCCGCCAGATCGCGGTGCTCATCCGGAAGTTCCGGCCGCGCGTCGTCATTGCGCCGGCCCCACGCGGCCGCCATCCGGATCACCGCGTTGCCGCCGAGCTGATTCGCGATGCATGCTTCATCGCCGGGCTCGCGAAGATCGATCCGGCGACCGCTCCGCACCGTCCGACGAAGGTCGTGCACTGCCTGACGTATCGCGAAGACTTCGAGAAGCCGACCTTCGTCGTCGACATCAGCGCGGAATTCGAGCGGAAGATGGCGGCGGTACGTTGCTACGCGTCGCAGTTCGACGGCGCGACGCAGGCCGGCGAAGTGTACCCGACCAGCGAGCCGTTGTACGACGTGATCCGCTATCAGGCCGCGCATTACGGCTCACTGATCCGCACGCGTTATGGCGAACCGTTCTTCACTTACGAAACGATGCGCGTCGACGACATTGCCGCGCTCGAGGTCTCGACCTTCTGATGAATCATCACCACCAGGACGCACCGGTCAGCTATCCGACCTACCTCCGGCTCGACGAACTGCTCGCACTGCAACATCCACGGTCGAAGCCGGAGCACCCGGATGAGCTGCTGTTCATCGTCGTGCATCAGGCGAGCGAACTGTGGTTCAAGGTGCTGCTTCACGAGCTCGACATCCTCATCGCCCGGATGGACAGCGACGACACGTTAGGCGCGCTGGCCGCGACCAAGCGGGTGAATGCGCTGGTGCAGATCATCACCAACCAGCTCTCCTCGCTGGAGACGCTGCCGCCGCAGCGGTTCGCCGAGTTTCGCGGCTACCTCGGGACGTCGAGCGGGTCGCAGAGCGAGCAGTTCCGCGCGATCGAAGCCAAGTCGGGTCTCCGCGACGCGCACTTCATGCAGGCGATCGCCGAGCACGGACAGCCGCCGGAGCCGGTGCGTGCCGCGCTCGAGAAGCCGGCGCTGCAGGACACCTTCGAGCGGATGATCGCGCGAGCGGGGACTTCACTCGAGGAGATCTACCGCGATCCGTCACAGACCGCGCTGTTTCTCGTCGCCGAGGCGCTGCTCGAGTACGAGCAGGGCTTCGCGCTCTGGCGCTTCCTGCACGTCCAGCTCGTCGAGCGGGTGATCGGCCCGGTCACCGGCGGCACCGGCGGGACGCTCGGCGCGAAGTATCTCTCGCGCACGGTGTCGCAGCGATTCTTCCCGAGCCTCTGGGAAGTTCGCTCGAAGTTCTACGGGAGTGCGCCGGCGAAGTGACGCTGATCGACATCAGCGTTCGTACTGGCATCGGAACGCCGGAATGGCCGGGTGACACGCCGTTCAGCTGCGGGTGGACTGCGCGGATCGCCGACGGATCCAGCGTCAACCTGACGACCATCACCGCGAGCCCGCACGTCGGGACGCACGCCGACGCGCCGCTGCACGTGAAGGACGGAGCACCGGCCGCGGAGTCGCTCGCCCTCGAGGCGTACATCGGGCCGGCGCTGGTGGTCGACGTCAGTGGGACGGCGCGTGACATCGGCGCCGAGCTGGCCGAGCGCGTGCCTAACGGCACGGCGCGGCTGCTGCTGCGAACGGGCGTCACGATCGCGGACGGAAGGTTCCCGGCCGACTGGCCGGCGCTCGCCGCTGGAACGGCGGCGCTGCTCGCTGCGCGTGGCGTGCGGCTGGTCGGCGTCGACGCGCCCAGTGTCGACCGCCGTGACAGCAAGACGCTCCTGGTGCATCACGCGTTGTTCGACGGCGGTGCGCAGATCCTCGAGAACCTCGACCTCCGCGC
>JAICUE010000544.1 GCA_025936015.1 Gemmatimonadaceae bacterium | reverse complement strand
GATGGCGGTGCGGCTCGCGTTAGGCGCGGCGCCGTCGCGGGTGACGACGCTGATGCTGCGTCAGGGGATGACGCCGGTGGTGTTCGGGCTTGTCGTCGGGCTGGCCGCGGCGTTCGCGGCGACGCGGGTGATGCGATCGCTGCTCTTCGAGGTGAGCGCGACCGATCCGCTGACCTATCTCGCGGTTGCGCTGCTGCTGGCAGCCGTCGCGCTGGTGGCGTCATATCTGCCGTCGCGGCGGGCGGCGCGGGTGCATCCGGCGGTGACGCTGCGAGCGGAGTAATCGCGATGGGAGGCCGGGCGGCCGATGCCGCCCGGCCGTTCGTCGGGTGCGAGCGCGTTCGCCCCTTCCAACCATTCGCCTGCTGGCGGAATCCAACTGGCATCTATCGCGCGCGACGATCGTGCGCCATGTTTCTACAATGTAGAACACAGCGTACTCGATCTCCGTGGTCAACAATGCGATTTCAGCAAGGCGGTTCGTCGGGACATGCAGCGCCGGCCGTCGCGATGGCGCTCCTGCGGGTGCTGTTGCCGCGCGCCGAGCGTGATGAGCTGCTCGCCGACCTCGCGGCGGAGCATGCCGCGATCCAGGAGTCGCAGGGAGTTGCAGCGGCGGGGCGCTGGCTCTGGGGGCAGGCAGTGCGGTCGGTGCCGGCGCTCCTTCGATGGAACTGGTGGCGAGAGTGGCGTGGCTTCGAGCCAGGCGCGAATGCCTATCGGCCGGGAGGGCCAATGATGAAGACCTGGATGAGCGACGCCCGGTACGCGGCTCGGCGGCTGCGGATGCGGCCGACGTACACGGTCCTCGCCGTATTGACGCTCGCACTGGGGATAGGCGGAACGACCGCGGTGTTCGGGATCGCGCGCCCGCTGCTCTTCGATCCGCTTCCATACGCGAACGCCGACGAGGTGGTCGCGTTCTGGATGCCGGGATGGTGGACGGAGGAAGAGTTTCTTTACCTCCGTGACAAGTTCACCGGCTTTCGCGCGGTCGGCGCGGACCGGCCGGGCGACGTGACCTTGCGCGAGAGCGACGCGCCTGCCCGCCTCCTTCCCGGACGGACCGTAACTGCCGAGCTGTTCGACGTCCTCGGCGCCCACCCGATGCTCGGGCGCTCATTCCGCACGGGTGATGACGTGCAGGGGGCGGAGCCCGTCGCGGTGATCAGCTACGGGCTCTGGCAGGAGCTCGGCGGCGAACCGTCGGTGATCGGTCGCCGCCTAACGCTCGATGGCACGCCGCGCACCGTCGTCGGCGTGATGCCGCGCGGGTTCTGGTTCCCGGATCCATCCGTTCGCATCTGGCTGACGAAGCCGCTCGATCCCGCCGGACGGAACGGGAGCTACGAGCTGCTCGGCCGACTGGCGCCGGGCGAGACAGCCGGAAGCATGCAGGCACACCTGCAGCGACTGACGTCGGTCATCCACGAGCGTTTCCAGTACGCGCCGAAGGCGGACAAGACGCGCGCCGCCACACTCACTCCGCTGCGGGAGACCCTCCTCGGCAAGATGCGGCCGGCGGTGGTGGCGACATTCGTGGCGATGGGGCTGATCCTTCTCATCGCCTGCGCGAACGTCGCCGCGCTGATGCTCGGGCAGGTCGAGGGGCGTGCGTCGGAGCTCGCGGTCCGCTCCGAGTTAGTCTCGAGCCCAGTCGTGATGACTCAAGAGCTGGTCGTGGTCTCTCTTCTCGACGGTGTTGGTGCGGCGGTCGTCGGCGCGGGGCTGGCGGTCGCCGGATTCCGGCTCCTGG
>JAICUE010000230.1 GCA_025936015.1 Gemmatimonadaceae bacterium | reverse complement strand
GCTGATCACCGTCTACGGCTACCGGATCGGTCCTCTGGCGTATATCACCGACGCGAAGTCCGTCCCGGCGGACGTGATCGCGCTCATGCGTGGCGCGAAGGTGCTCGTGATCAACGCGCTGTTCCGCACCGAGCATCCGACGCACCTCAGCGTGCCCGAAGCGGTTCGGGTCGCGAAGGAGATCGGCGCCGAGCGAACTTTTCTGACGCACCTGACGCACGACAACTTCCACGCCGACCTCGAGGCCGAGCTGCCGCGAGGAATCGCACCGGCGTTTGACGGCTTGACGGTGCGGGTCGAGTGATGGCCGGGAAAAATTTCGGACAGAAATCACCAGACCCGGCGGACGGCCTTGATGAAATGCGCGCGGACTACGCGAATGACCGACAGGAGCCACGGAGCACACGGAGGGTTTGGTGAAAGCGCGCGGGGATGAGGCTGCATCTGCGACAAGTGATACCTGCTGCTCTGGTACGCGCGCGGGACCGGTTGAAGACTGGTTCATCGTTCATGAGGTCGTACCCCGCCTTCATCGGACGCTCCGCGTCCTCCGTGCCTCCTGTCGACAGTTCCGCCGTGCGCTTCCACCCCATCGCGCAGTCGTCTCCACCCTAACGTCCCCATGCTGACTCTCGACTTCTCGAACATGATTGCCCGCCCCAACACCGCGGCGGGCACGGCGATTCCGGAATCGGCGTGGGCCGCGGCGGGCCAGCGCTTCACCGATGCGGATGCCGCCCTCAGGCGCGAGTACAAGGATGGCGTGCTCGGCTTCCTCGACCTGCCTGGTGATGCGAAGCTCGCCGCCCAGAGCACGCAGTTCGCCGCCGAGGTGCGCGGCCGGTTCACCGACGTCGTCGTGCTCGGGATCGGCGGCTCGGCGCTCGGCCCGATCGCATTGCGGACCGCGCTCCGGCCCTCCGGCTGGAACATGCTCGACCCCAACGCTCGCGGCGGGAATCCGCGGCTGCACGTGCTCGACAACGTCGATCCGGTGACGATCGCTTCGCTGCTCGACCGGCTCGACCTCGCCCGGTCGCTGTTCGTCGTCACGTCGAAGTCGGGGGGGACGGCGGAGACGATGGCCCAGTACCTCGTCGTTCGCGGGCGGCTCGAGAAGGCGTTAGGCAGCGAGCAGGCGAAGCAGGCGCTCGTGCTGGTGACCGATCCGGAGAAGGGGGCGCTGCGGGCGATCGCCCGGAGCGAGAAGATCCGCGTGCTCGACATCCCGCCTAACGTCGGCGGACGGTTCAGCGTCCTGACGCCGGTCGGGATCCTGCCGGCCGCGCTGATCGGCATCGACGTCAGCCAGCTCCTCGCCGGCGCCGGCGACATGCGCCAGCGCTGCAGCGGGGGCGAGCTGGCGAAGAACCCGGCCGGGGTGTTCGCGATGGCGCAGTATCTCGCCGACACGACGTTAGGCAGGCACATCGACGTCCTGATGCCGTACAGCGACGCCCTCCGCGATTTCGCCGCCTGGTTCGTCCAGCTCTGGGCGGAGTCGCTCGGCAAGGCGCGCAAGTCGGACGGCGTGCACGTCGGCCCGACGCCGATCGCGGCGCTCGGCGCGACCGACCAGCACGCGCAGGTGCAGCTCTTCATGGAAGGACCGGCGGACAAGACGGTGACCTTCATCTCGGTGAAGGACGAGGGCACCAACGTCGAGATCCCGAGCCGCGGCAAGGAGATCCCCGAGCTGGCGTACCTCGGCGGCCACCGGCTGGGGGAGCTGCTCGATATCGAACGGCGCGCGAACGCGGGTGCGCTCGCGGCACGCGGTCGCCCGAACATGACCATCACCCTCGATCGTGTCGATGCCTGGCACGTCGGGGCGCTGATCATGATGCTCGAGATCGCGACGATCTACGCCGGAGCGCTCTACGACGTGAACCCGCTCGACCAGCCCGGCGTCGAGCTCGGGAAGCAGTTCACCTATGCGATGCTCGGACGAGCGGACGCGGAGCGGGCTCGGCAGGAATGGAATATGCTACCGCAAGCCGATCCGAGGTGGTCGGTCTAGAGGAAGACCACGCTTGCCGCGCCGCCCTCGCCCGGTCACTTTGCAATAGCACCATCAACCACCCGCGGTCCGGTGTGCGTTTCTCTCGCCACCGGGCGGGCATTTCCGTTTTGGAGAACGAATGCAGGCAAATCTCGACACGGTGGCGAGCGTGTTCGGCGGCGACGTGCTCGTCGACGGCGGCCGCGTCACCGTCAAGCGTGAGGCGGCACTCGCGTCGCCGAAGATGGATGAACTCGTACGCACCGCGGTCTTCGGCGATTCCGTCGCCAGGGACGATGCGCGCTGGCTGATCTGGGAGCTGGGTCAGGCGGTCGGTGTCCGCCCGTCGTCGATCCATGAGCTCTATCTCGCCCGTGGCGAGGGGAAGATCCACGGCTTCACGGTGCCGGCGATCAACGTGCGCGCGATGGCCTACGATACCGCGCGCTCGATCTTCCGCACCGCGATCAAGATGGACGTCGGCGCTTTCATCTTCGAGATTGCCCGCTCCGAGATCGCCTACACCGACCAGCGCCCCGCCGAGTATGTCGCGGTGGTGCTCGCGGCCGCGCTGCGCGAGGGGTTCCGCGGGCCGGTGTTCATCCAGGGCGACCACTTCCAGGTGAACCACAAGAAGTTCGCCGTCGATCCGGTCACCGAGGTGAACGCGGTCAAGGCGCTCGTCACCGAAGCGGTTGCCGCCGGCTTCTACAACATCGACATCGACACGTCGACGCTGGTCGATCTCTCGAAGAAGGGGCTCGACGAGCAGCAGCGCCTCAACTACGAAGTCGCGATCGACATCCTCAAGCACGTCCGCGCCTCGCAGCCGAAGGGCGTCGACATATCGTTAGGCGGCGAGATCGGCGAAGTCGGCACCGAGAACTCGACGGTCGAGGAGCTCCGCGCGTTCATGGATGGGTTCGAGCGGACGCTGAAGAAGCAGGTGCCCGGTTCCGAGGGGCTGAGCAAGATCAGCGTCCAGTCCGGTACCTCGCATGGCGGCACCGTCCTCCCCGACGGGTCGATCGCCGACGTCAAGATCGACTTCAACACGTTAGGCACGCTGTCGAAGGCCGCCCGCGACGAGTACGGCCTCGCCGGCGCGGTGCAGCATGGCGCGTCGACCCTGCCCGACAGCGCGTTCCACAACTTCCCGAAGGTCGAGACCGCCGAGATCCACCTGGCGACGAACTTCCAGACGATGATGTTCGACAACATCCCCGGGGAGCTGCGCGACGAGATGTACGAGTGGCTGCGCGAGAACGCGAAGGACGAGCGGAAGCCGACCGACACCGACGAACAGTTCTTCTACAAGTCGCGGAAGAAGTCGATCGGCCCGTTCAAGAAGCAGCTCTGGGAGCTGGCACCCGACGTCAAGCAGAAGCTGGCGAAGGTCTACGACGACAAGTTCAGCTTCCTCTTCACGCAGCTCGCGGTCGGCGGCACGAAGAAATACGTGCGCGAGTTCGTCAGCGAGCAGAAGATCCATCGGAAGCCGCCGCACGAAGCCGGACCGGGAGTGATCGCCGCGCCTGACGACGCGGACCTGAGCGACTGAGTGCCGGAGGGGCGGGCCGTCGCTGCAGCGTCCGTGCGCGAAGCGAGCATCGACGGAGTGGTGGAGCGCCGCTGGCTGGCGACGCTCCAGCAGCTCACCGCCGGCATCGCCCACGAGCTGCGCAACGCGCTGAATGGCGTTGCGGTGAACCTGGAAGTCGTGCGGTCGCGCTCGGCGCGCGACGGAGTGGCGGCCAGCGCGTTAGGCAGCTTCGCCGGCTCGGCGTCCGATCAGCTGGAGCAGGTGATCGCGATGACCGATGCGCTGCTGGCACTCACCCGCGCCGGACAGGAGCCGGCGGCGGTCGGCCGGCTGACCGACCAGGTCGTGGCGCTCGTCCGGCCAGTCCTCGCGGCGAACGGGGGATCACTGGACCTTGTAGTCGATGGTGAGGGTACGACGCGCCTCCCGGTGACGGCGGCGCGGCTGTTCGTCGCCACGACGGTGCTGGCCGCCGTTCAGGCGACGCGCATGGCGGGCGAGGCAACGAGTGACGCGCACGCATCGCTCCGCTGCCGCGTTCGGCCGTCCGATGTCGGGGAGGGCATGCCGGGCGTCGAGCTCCGTGTCGAGGGCGCATTCGCGCGCTCGCCCGTGCTCGACGACGACATCATCACGCTGGCGAAGGAATACGGCGTCGGCGTCCAGCCGGCGGCGAGCAGCATTACATCGACGTTTCCCGCGTAACGCGGGTCGAAAAACCGAGACATGGCTACCGCAAAGCAATACAAGATTCTCATCGCCGACGATGAGACGACGATCACCACCGGCCTCAGCGCGATTCTCTCCGACGAGGGCTACGACGTCGAAGTATGCGCCGATGGACAGCGCGCACTCGACCGCCTCGCCGCCGACGCCTTCGGCGTCATCCTCGCCGATCTCAAGATGCCGAAGCTCGACGGCCTCGCGATCCTCAAGGAGCTGCAGAAGCGCGACATCCCGACCGAATGCATCATCGTCACCGGCCAGGCGACGGTCGATTCCGCGGTGCAGGCGATGCGCGAGGGTGCGTACGACTACATCGAGAAGCCGCTCAACGCCGAGAAGCTCAATCGTCTCAAGGCGCTGATCCCGAAAGCGCTCGAGAAGTTCGCCGTGCAGCAGAAGAACCGTGAGCTGTCGAGCAAGCTCGAAGGACTCACGCACTATGGCGAGCTGACCGGCCAGTCCGAGTCGATGCGCAACGTCTATCAGGTTATCGACGCCGTCGCGCCATCCACCGCCAGCGTCCTCATTCTCGGCGAGAGCGGAACCGGCAAGGAGCTCGTCGCCCGCGCACTGCACTCGAAGAGCGAGCGGGCGAAGGGGCCGTTCTTCGCGCTCAACTGCGCCGCGCTTCCAAAGGAGATTCTCGAGAACGAGCTGTTCGGCCACGAGAAAGGCGCGTTCACCGGCTCGACGAACGAGAAGCCGGGCGCCTTCGAGATGGCGAGCGGCGGGACGATCTTCCTCGACGAAGTCGCCGAGATGTCGCCGGATATCCAGGTCAAGCTGCTGCGCGCGCTCGAGACGCGGATGGTCCGCCGGCTCGGCGGCAAGAAGGAGATTCAGGTCGACATCCGCATCGTCGCGGCGACGAACAAGGATCTCCAGAAGGCGCTCGCCGACGGCGAGCTGCGCGAGGACCTGTACTACCGGCTCGCCGTCGTCGAGCTGTACCTGCCTCCCCTCCGCGAGCGGGTG
>JAICUE010000011.1 GCA_025936015.1 Gemmatimonadaceae bacterium | reverse complement strand
TCATGGGCGCTCTACCGCGGGCAGCAGCAGCTTGCCGACGTCTTCCGCGACGCCGGGATCACCCTCAAGCTCTTTCACGGACGCGGCGGGAGCGTCGGTCGCGGCGGCGGTTCGCCGGTCTACCGCGCGCTCGCGGCGCTCCCGCCTAACGTTGGCGGCGGGCTGCTCAAGATCACCGAACAAGGCGAGATCATCTCGCAGCAGTTCGGGCTCGCGCCGATCGCCGAGCGGACGCTCGAGGTCACGCTGTCGGGGACGCTGCTGCACGAGTTCACCGACTGGCGGAACGACGTCCCGCCCGCCGACGTGCAGCGTTTCCGCGCGACGATGGACGCACTCGCCGCGAAGTCGCTCGAGCTCTATCGCGAGCTGGTGCACAACAACGAAACGCTGTTCGATCTCTTCCTCGACGCGACGCCGGTCGGTGAGCTCGCCGGCGCGCGCTTCGGATCTCGTCCCGCCTATCGGCCGGGCGCGAAGAAGGGCATCGAGGGAATTCGCGCGATCCCGTGGCAGTTCGGCTGGACGCAGATCCGCCTGATGCTCCCGGGGTGGCTCGGCGTCGGGACGGCACTGGCCGACATCGGCGCGACCGCGGACGGACTCGCGCTGCTGCGGCGGATGGCGTCGCTCTGGCCATTCTTCGACGACCTGCTGGCGAAGATCGAGATGGTGTGCGCCAAGACCGACCTCGAGATCGCGCGCGCCTATGTCGAACGGTTAGGCGGTGACAAGGCGCTGTTCGAGCGGCTCCGCGCCGAGTTCGAGCTCACGGTGCACTGGTTGCTCGAGATCCGCAAAACCCCCGAGATGATCGCCGACGCGCCCGTCCTCCGCTCGGCGATCGCCGTCCGCAACCCGTACGTCGACGTGCTCTCGGTGCTGCAGATCGCGCTGCTCGCGCGGAAGCGAGAGGGCGGCGACGACGAGGAGACCCAAGCCCGGGTGACCGAGGCGCTGGCGACGACGCTCAACGGCGTCGCGCAGGGACTTCGCAACACGGGCTGACCCCCGGTCGCGGCCCTCAGGCGCGCTGTTCGGGTGCCGCGCGGCTGTCGCCTAACGCGGACGGCGGCGCCGGCGCGCTGGCGGCGCGATCGGTCTCCGTCGTGCTCGCGTCAGGCACGAGGGGGAAGGTGAACCAGAACGTCGTTCCCTTCCCCGGCTCGCTCTCGAGCCAGATCCGGCCGCCATGCGCGTCGACGATCCCCTTCGCGATCGTCAGCCCGAGTCCGATCCCGCGACGGTCGGCGCGACGCGACTGCCAGAAGCGTCGAAACATGAATGCCTGCTGCTCCACCGGGATGCCAGGACCATTGTCCGTGACCCAGAAGCGCGCGTCACCGTCCACCGCGCTCGCGCCGATGCTCACGGCGCCGCCGCGCCCGGTGAACTTGATCGCGTTCGACAGCAGGTTGTCGATCACCTGCAGTGCGCGGTAGCGGTCGACGGAGACGACGTCGCCGGGCTTCGCCGAGACCGTCAGCGTGATCCCCTGCTCGCGCGCGGTCGCGGCAACGCTGTCGGCCGCTTCGTTGAGCAGGTCGCCGGCGCGAACCGGCTCGCGCTCGAGCTGCATCCGGTTGCTCTCGAGCCGCGTGACGTCGAGCAGGTCACGGATCAGGCGCTCGCCGCGAAGTGCCGCACGGCGCACGGAGTCGAGCGTCTTCCGCACCGGTGAGTCGGCGGGGAGGATCTCGAGCGCCGCGCCGGTGCCGAGAAGGATGGTGTGCAGCGGGTTGCGCATGTCGTGCGAGACGACGGCGAGCACCTCGTCGCGCCCACGCGTCGCCTGGCGAGCTTCCCCGTAGAGCAGCGCGTTCTCGATCGACAGCACGGCGCGCCGCGCCAGCGCGTCGACCGCCGGGATGTCGTCCGGCGAGTAGCGATGCGCGCGCGACGCGAACACCATCAACCCGACCGCGGTGCCGTCCTGCACGAGCGGCACGTACATCGCCGAACGGAGATCGAGCGTGTCGACCAGCGCGGAGCCGGCAGGGTCATCGGGAAGCGCGCGACGCAGCACCATCGGGAGGTCGTCGACGAGCTGCGTCTGCTGCGTGCCGACCGCGATCGCGACGGGACCCTGCAGCGCGTCGCGGCGCAGCGGCGCGCGGTCGCGGAGCTCGCGCAGCGCCGCTTCCCGCGACTGGTCCGCGTGCACGACCGCCGTGTGCGTCGTGCCGTCCGGGGCGAAGACGTCGACGATGCAGGCGTCGCCTAACGCCGGGACCGAGAGCTGCGCGAGTCGCTGAATCGTCTCGTCCAGCTCGAGCGACGAGGAGAGGACCGTGCCCGCCTCGGCGAGCAAGCGGAGCGCGTCATCGGCGCGCCGGCGCGCCGTGATGTTCTCGACGATCCCGACGATGAACCAGGGCTCACCGTTCCCGTGGCGAGCGAGCGTCGCGGTCAGCCGCCCCCAGACGATGTCACCATCCTTGCGGCGGTAGCGCTTCTCGATCTGCACACGCGAACGCGTCCCGGCCACGAGCTCGCGGAGGAATCGGCCCTGCATGATCGCGTCATCGGGCTCGGTGTAGCTCGCGTAGTTTCGCGACGTCAGCTCGGCGCAGGTGAAGCCGGTGAGCTCCTCGTACGCCGAGTTGCAGTCGAGAATCTCGCCGGTGGGCGTCGTGATCGTGATGCCGACCCCGGCGCCGTCGTAGATCCCGCGAAACTTCGCCTCGCTCTCGCCTAACGCGCGCTGCACCTCGCGGTTCCGGGCCGCAAGCTCGTCGGCCCGCGCCAGCGCCGCGCGCAGCTCGATCTCGGAAGTCACCAGCGCGGTCAGCTCGCGGAGGATCGCGATCTCGTGATCGGTCCACTGCCGCGGCTTCGAGTCGATCGCGCAGAAGCTGCCCAGCGCGTGGCCCTCGCTCGTAACGATCGGGATTCCCGCGTAGGCGACGACCCCGAGCTCGGCGATCGCGAGGTTGCTCGAGAGCACGGGGTCGAGCCGCGCGTCAGGCACGACGAGCGGCATCACCTCGCGGACGACGTGCTGGCAGAACGAGTACTCGAGCGGCGTCTCGCGGCGGCTCGCCCACGGCTCGGGCAATCCGATCGCGCTCTTGAAGAACTGCCGATCGCCGTCGACGAGGGACACGAGCGACACCGGGACCCCGAGCATCTCGGTGGCCAGCCGCGTCAGCCGGTCGAACGCCGCTTCCGCCGGCGTGTCGAGAAGGGCGGAGCGGCGAAGCGCATCGAGGCGCGCGGGATCTGTCAGCGGCGCGTCGGGCGTCAACACTGCGACGAGAGATCAGCGAAGTACCGCACATGATGCCGGCTATGACACTGCGATGAGAGACGAGCGAAGTACCGCGCGCGATGCCGGCTATGACACTGCGACGAGAGATGAGAGAGGATCCGATAGAGAGATGAGAGATAAGAGAAAAGGCTGCGCGCAACGGCCGCTGCGGTCGTGGCGGTTACCGCAATCGTGTTTTCGTCGCTCGTCTCTTGTCTCTTCATCGGAGCCTCCCTCATCTCTTCTCGCAGTGTCATTGCCGGCACGCGGCGACGAGCGCGCGCGCAGCGCGCGCCTCGGGGAACAGCGCCCGAGCTGCATTGGCGTGCGGCCGCGCCTTCGTGCAGCTGCCGCGGCCGGCATAGGCGGCGGCGAGCCGAATGTGAATCCGGTAGCTGCCCGGATCGAGCTTCGCCGCCCGCTCGAGGACCGTCGCGCGAGAGGAACTGCTGAACACCTGCATTGCCGCCGCCTGTGTCGCGCTGCGGGCGATCGCGACCGCACCGAGAACCAGCAGCAGCAGCACCGCCCCGATCCGCCTAACGACCGGCAGCGCGATGACGACCCGTTCCCGGCCCGGTGGTGACAGCGCGCCGAGCAGCGACCAGGCGATCAGTGCGTTCACCGGAAGGAGGAGTACCGCGTCGAAGCTACCAACGACGAGAAGGACGATGATCGTTCCCAGCAATGCGGCGGCGGCCAGCCGGTCTTCCGAGGCACGGTCCGCGCCAAGGCCGCGGAGGCCATCGGCGACCAGGGCAACCAGGGCGAGCCCGAGCAGGGCGAAGGCAACGAATCCGCGCTCCGAGAGGAACGTCATCCAGTCGCTGCTCGGCCACGGATTCGAGGTCATCCCGTCGGCGCCGAGCGAGGGATCATCGCGCGAGGCGAACTTCGGGTAGATCACCGGCCAGTTGCCGGGACCGACGCCGAGCAGCGGGTGATGCGACGACATGCGCAGGGTGTTCCCGTACTGGACGAGCCGCCCGTGACCGCTTCCCTCCTTGTAGTTGACGACGCTCTTCGCGGTGTCGAGGTAGGGCGAGTCGCTGTTCCAGTCGAGGGTGTTCGGCAGGACGAGCGCCGCCGCGACCCCGATCGCCGCCGCGAACACGAGGAGGAACGCGCGGCTCCAGCGCAGCCCCGCCCCGGCCCCGCGCAGGGCGATGATGCCTAACGGCAGCGAGACGACGGCACAGGCGATGAGCGCGAGCCAGGCGGCGCGGCTTCGCGAGAGAAAGAGCGCGGCCGCGACGATCGCGATTCCAACCGACCATCGGGTGAACGACGCGCGCGACGGCGCCGTCAGCGCGACGAGGACCAGCGCCGGCGCGGCGATCACGCCGAGATGCGCCATGAAGTTCCGGTTGCCGAAGGTCCCGCCCGGCGCGCGATTCAGGCTCACGTACTCGGTCCGGACACCATAGGCCTGGAGCAGCGCGGTGATCGCACCGAGGACCGCGGCGAAGGCGAGCACCGTGACGAGCCGCCGGCCGAGCCCAGCGCGCGCGATCGCTCGCGCGGTCCAGAAGCACGCAGCCCCCGAGAACGAGATCGCGACCGCGCGCTCCGCGAGCCACCAATTGGTCGCGAACAGCGCCGAGAGCACGCCGATTGCGAGAAAGCCGGCAAGAAACTGGTCGACGCGAGCCAGGATGAGCTGGCGCGCGGCAACGAGGACGGTCAACGTCGCGAGCAGCGCCGCGGCGTGCAGCACGAGCTCCTTCGGCACGAAGAAGCGATCGAGATCGAACTGCTTGTACGGGAGCGCCGCGAGAACGACGAGCAATGCCCCGACCTGAAGAATGAGCAGCCCGAGGCGGACCCGGACTGGAGCCTTCGGCGAGGTCACGGCTGATCGCATGCGCCCAAAGATGCCACGTGTGGGTCCGTGCGCACAGCCCGGGGGGAGCGCCGGTCGTTGACGGTGAGTTTATTTGCAGGAAGTCGGCGCTCCACGAGCTCCAACCCCAACCACCCACACCAGAGCTTTGACCACCAACGTCCCACCCGGCGCACCCCTGCTGACGCGAATCTTTCCGCACGCGTCGCGCGGGCGCGATGAGCTGCTTGCGGGCCCGATTCGCGGCGAGCTCCTCGGCGCCGATCAGCTGGCGGCGCGGGCGCGGCAGCTGGCGCGGTCGCAGCGGATCGTGCCGAAGCCGAGGCGGCTGCGAAAGACGCCGCTCCTCATCCGGCTCAACGAGACGCGCTCGATCCTCGATGCGGCGCACGAGCGGCTTGCCGCGGCATCGGATGCGGACATCGACGTCGGGCCGGCGGGCGACTGGCTGCTCGACAACTTTCACGTCGTCCAGGAACACATCCGCGAAGTCCGCGAGAGCCTGCCGAGCGGGTATTACCGCGAGCTGCCGGAGCTGGCGACGGGGACGCTCGCCGGCTATCCGCGCGTCTACGAGATCGCGATCACCCTGATCGCGCATACCGAGGCGCGGATCGATCTCGAGAACGTCAACCTCTTCGTCGCCGCCTACCAGGAGAAGACCACACTCTCCGTCGGCGAGCTCTGGGCGGTGCCGGCGATGCTCCGCCTCGGCCTGATCGAGAGCGTCAGGCGGATGGCGCTGCGCACGGTGCAGCGGCTCGACGACGTCGAGCTCGCCGACAAGTGGGCGACCCGGCTGCTGTCGAATGGGCGGCCCGCCTCCGGAACGTTAGGCGGCCCGCTCGACGAGTTCGTCCGCAACACCCCGCCGCTGTCGCCGCAGTTCGTCGCTCGGCTGCTGCACCAGCTCCGGCTGTCGGAGAAGTCGTTCCCACCCCTGCTCTGGTTCGAGCAGTGGATCGCCGAGGAGGGCCCGACGTCGGAGGAAGCCGTCGCCCGCACGACGGACCGGCTCGCCCTCACGCAGGTGATGACCGCGAACAGCATCACCAGCCTTCGCGCGATCGCCCGCTTCGACTGGCGCATCTTCGTCGAGCGGCAGAGCGTGATGGAGCAGGTGCTCCGCGGCGATCCGACGCGGTACTACACGCAGATGACCTTCCAGACGCGCGACCACTATCGGCACGTGGTCGAGCGGATCGCGAAGCGCACGGGGAAGCGCGAGCAGGACGTCGCGCACGTCGCGATCGAGCTGGCGCGCAAGGCGAAGGAGTTCGCGCCCGGGGACGAGCGCCGCGCGCACGTCGGCTACTACCTGATCGACGACGGGCGCGCGGAGCTCGAGCGCGTCACCGGGTACCGCCCGACGATCGGGCAGCGCGTGCACCGCGCGGCACTGCGCCACCCTAACGCGATCTTCGTCGGCGGGATCGTGGCCGTCACGGTGCTCGCCCTGCTGCTCGTGCTTCGCGTCGCCGACGTGGCGACGGCTCGCATCGCGACGCTGCTCCTCGTGTTCGCGCTGCTGCCGGCGATGGACGTCGCGGTCAACATCGTGAACCAGCTCGTCGCGGCGTTCCTCCCGCCGCGCGTGCTGCCGAAGCTCGAGCTCACCGGGGAAACGGGCGTCCCCGAGCAGTACCGCACCGCGGTCGTGATCCCGACGCTCTTCGGGTCGGTCGAGGCGGTGCGTGAAGCGCTCGACACGATCGAGGTGCAGTATCTCGCCAATCGCGAACCGAATCTCCACTTCGCGATCCTCAGCGACTTCACCGACGCAGCGACCGAACACGGCGCGGACGACGAGGCGATCGTCAACGCGGCGGTCACCGGCGTGCACGCGCTGAATGCCCGCTACGCCGGCGGCGACCAGACCGCCTTCTACCTGTTCCATCGCCCGCGCCGCTGGAATCCGCAGCAGGGCGTCTGGATGGGATGGGAGCGGAAGCGCGGCAAGCTGGCCGAGTTCAACCGCTTCCTCCGGCAGCCCGACGGTGCGGCGTCGAGCGCCGCCGACCCGACGAAGCGGGCGTTCTCGACGATCATCGGCGACGTCCCCCTCCTCCGGAAGGCGCGCTACGTCATAACGCTCGACAGCGACACCGTGCTCCCCCCGGACGCGGCGCCGATGCTGATCGGGGCGATCGCCCATCCGCTCAACCGGGCGGTCTACGACCGGGCGTTAGGCAGGGTCGTCCGCGGCTACGGCATCCTCCAGCCGCGCGTCGGCGTTTCGCTTCCCAGCGCGCACCGGTCGTATTTCGCGGCGATTCACTCCGGCCATCCGGGCGTCGACCCGTACACCACCGCGGTCTCCGACGTCTACCAGGACCTGTACGGCGAAGGCAGCTTCACCGGCAAGGGGATCTACGACATCGATGCGTTCGAGCAGGCGACGCTCGGACGCTTCCCCGAGAACACGCTGCTCTCGCACGACCTGATCGAGGGCAATTACGCGCGGGCCGGCCTCGTCACCGACATCGAGGTCTACGACGACTATCCGACGCGCTACCTCACCTACACCCGGCGCAAGCACCGCTGGATCCGCGGCGACTGGCAGCTGCTCGACTGGCTGACGCCGCGCGTCCCCGGGCCTAACGGTCCGGAGCGGAACCGCCTGTCGATGCTGTCGCGGTGGAAGATCCTCGACAACCTGCGGCGCAGCCTCACCGAGATCGCGCAGCTCGCGCTGCTCGTCGCGGCGTGGACGATCTTTCCGGGCTCCCCGGTCCGGTGGGCGCTCGTCGCCCTTGGCGCGATCGCGGCGCCGTGGATCGTCTCGCTCGTCCTCGCGGTCATCCGGCCGCCATTCGACAAGAGCTGGCGCGCCTACTACGCCGCGGTCGGCCGCGACGCGATCACCAGCATCCAGCAGTTCACCCTCGCGATTGTCTTCCTCGCGCATCAGGCGTGGGTCAGCGCCGACGCGATCGCCCGGACGCTCTGGCGGCTGTTCGTCTCGCGGCGGAAGCTCCTCGAGTGGCAGACCGCGTCGCAGGTCGAGCGGATGGTCGGCGGCGGCGCGTGGCGCAAGATGTGGCCCGCGGTCGCGATCGGTGTCGTCGTCCTCATCCTCGTCGGCGGGACGGCGTGGATCTGGGTCGCGTTAGGCGCGCTCGACGGCACGTCCCCCGCCGGGCGCATCGAGGCGATCCGCCTCCTGCTCGTGTCCGTGCCGATCATCGGGATGTGGATCGGCTCACCGGCGGTCGCCCAGGCGCTCAGCAAGCCCGCGCTGCGCCGGGCGCAACGGCTGACGGCGGCGAACCAGGAAGCGGCGACCCGTTATGCGCTCCTCCATTGGCGCTTCTTCGACTGGTTCGTCACCGAGGGAACGAACTGGCTCGCGCCCGACAACTTCCAGGAGGATCCGGCGGCCGCGGTCGCGATGCGCACGTCGCCGACGAACATCGGCCTCCAGCTCATCGCGATCGCGACGGCGGCCGAGCTCGGATTCATCTCGGTCGACGAGATGGCGACGCGACTCGAGCGCGCCTTCCGTTCGCTCGAGCGGATGCGCCGCTACCGCGGACACTTCTACAACTGGTACGAGCTCGAAGGGCTCAGCGTCCTCGAGCCGGCGTACATCTCGACGGTCGACAGCGGCAACCTCGCCGGCCACCTGATCGCCCTCCGCCAGTCGTGCCTGCACATGGCCGACCGGCCGGGGGCGAGCGCGCGGCTCTGGCGCGCGCTCGCCGCCTCGCTGCACATCGCGCACGACCGCCTGACGACGCTCGCGACCAGCGGCGCCGCCGACACGCCGGCCAGCTTCGGTGCGGTCGCCGAAGCGGCCAAGCTCGTCCGCGCCGCCCGCACCGCCTTCGCCGCGATCCACACCGACGCGCCCGACTCCGCGGCGATCGCCGCGGTTGCCGCCCCGCTCGAGAAGGCGCGTGTCGCGTTAGGCAGCTCCGGCCTCCCGACCGAGGTGCTCGACCCGGCGGTCGAGTGGCTCGACTGGACGGCCAACCGGCTCGACGACGAAGCGACCCGCCTCGCGGCCGCCGCGCAGGCACGAAAGGCGACGCCACCGGGCACGGCTCCCGCCGCGAAGGCGCAAGCCGACGCCACCGCGCGCCAGACGCTGCGCGAGGCCGCGGCAACGTCGCCGGAGGCGTCGGAGCTCGTCGCCCGCCTCGAGACGATCGCGGCCCGCGCCTACGCGTATGCGCTCGAGATGGACTTCCGCTTCCTCTTCGACGAGCGGCGCAAGCTCTTCTCGATCGGCTACCAGCAGAGCACGCATTCCCGCGACGCATCGTACTACGACCTCCTCGCCTCCGAAGCGCGCCTCGCCAGCTTCATCGCGATCGCCAAGAACGACATTCCCGTCGAGCACTGGTTCCGGCTCGGCCGCACGCTGACGCACGCCGACGGCGCGACCGCGCTCGTCAGCTGGAGCGGCAGCATGTTCGAGTACCTGATGCCGGTGCTCGTGATGCAGTCGTTCCCCTTCACGGTGCTCGACCAGACGTATCGCGGCTCCGTCAAGCGGCAGATCGCCTACGGCGACGAGCGCGACGTGCCGTGGGGGATCAGCGAGAGCGCGTACAACCTCCGCGACCGGCACCTCACCTACCAGTATCGCGCCTTCGGGATCCCCAACCTCGCGCTGAAGCGCGGGCTCGGGCGCGACCTCGTGATCGCCCCCTACGCGACCGCGCTGGCCGTGCTCGTCGATCCCGGCAAGGCGTTAGGCAACCTCGCCCGCCTCGAGCGGCGCGGCGCGTTAGGCAGGTACGGCTTCTTCGACGCGATCGATTACACCCGTCCCGACCCGGGTGAGCGCTACGCGCTGGTGAAGACGTACATGGCGCACCACATCGGGATGGGGCTGATGGCGATGGCCAACGCGGTGCGCGACGGCCTCTGGCAGCGGCGCTTCCACGCCGACCCGCTCGTGCGGTCGGCCGAGCTCCTGCTCCACGAGCGCATCCCGCGCCGGCTCGTGCTCCAGGAGCCGCAGGAGGCGCGGCCCGACGAGGCGCTGCCCGACCCCGAGCTCGAGCGACCCGCCGTCAGGCAGATCGACGCGGCCAACACGCCGCAGCCGCATGTCGCGCTGCTCGGCCACCTGCCGTACACGATCATGGTCACCAGCTGCGGCGCGGGCTACAGCCGCTTCGAGGACCTCGCGATCACTCGCTGGCGCAACGACGGCACGCGCGACAACACCGGCCAGTTCTGCTACATCCGCGACACGACGCGCAACAGCGTCTGGTCGGCGGCCTACCAGCCGACGTGCGTCCCCGGCGAATGGTACCGCGCGCTGCTCGCGACGGATCGCGTCACCTATCATCGCGCCGACAACGGCATCGAGACACGCACCGAGATCGCCGTGGTGCCTGACGATTCGGCCGAAGTACGTCGCGTCACCGTGACGAACAACGGCACCGAGACGCGCGAGATCGAGCTGACGAGCTACGGCGAGATCGTGCTCACCGCGCCCGACGCCGATCGCGCGCATCCGGCGTTCGCCAACCTGTTCGTCGAGACGGAGTGGCACGAGTGGTGTACCGCGATCACCGCGACGCGGCGCCCGCGCTCGGCGACCGAGCGGTCGCTCTGGTGCGTCCACGTCGTCGACGCGGGGAAGGATCGCGTCGGTGCCGTGACATGCGAGACCGATCGCGCTCGCTTCATCGGTCGCGGCCGCACGACGCGCGATCCGGTCGCGCTCGATGGCGACGGACCGCTCTCGATGACGACTGGGGCGGTGCTCGATCCGATCTTCGCGCTCCGGACCCGCGTGAGCGTCGCGCCCGGCCGCTCGGTCTCGGTCGCATTCACGACGATCGTCGCCGACAATCGCGAGCGCGCCTTTCAGCTCGCCGACCGCTATCACCACCCGCATGCGGCCCAGCGTGCACTCGATCTCGCGTGGACGTCGACGCAGGTCGAGCTGCGCGAGCTCGGGATGACGCCGACCGATGCCGCGGTGTTCCAGGAGCTCGCCGGCTACCTCTTCTTCCCGACCTCGACGCTCCGCGCGCCGGCGAGCGAGATCGCCGAGAACCGTGGCTCGCAGCCGTTGCTCTGGAGCGCTGGCCTCTCCGGGGATTGGCCGATCCTCCTTGCGTCCATCGACTCGATGGATGGCCTGCCGACGCTCCGCCAGCTCCTGCTCGCACACCACTACTGGCGTCGCCGCGGGATGATGGTCGACCTCGTGATCCTCAACGCACACGCGCCGACGTACCTGCAGGACCTCCACGACAACATCACCTCGGTGATCTTCGCGTCGAGCGACGCGGGCCAGGTCGACCGGCCAGGCGGCGTCTTCATCAGGCGGGCCGAGATCCTCGGACCCGATGCGCTGAAGATGCTGCGTGCGACCGCGCGCGTTCACATTCCGTGCGACGGACGCTCGCTCGCGCGAATCATCGACGCGTCGAAGACCAAGGAGGAGCTCGACGAGCTCGAGCTGTTCGGCGAGGACACGGCGCACGAGCGGCAGCTTGCCACCCAGGCGTCGCCGTCGGACACACTCGCCCTGCAGCGCGCCCGGCTGCACACCGTCAGCCGCGAGCCGAAGCATCCGGTGCCTGACGTTGCCATCGGCTACACGCCGGAGGAGCTGCTCGAGCGCGAGAACGACCACCCGTCTCCCGCTCCGCCGCGCGTCGATCGGCCGACACCGTCGGCGGGGATCCCCGTGCTCGCCGCGCCGGTCGAAGCGCCGCCGCTCTCGTTCGACAACGAGTTCGGCGGACTGACCAGCGAGGGCGACTATCTCGTTCGCGTCGCCGGCGACCGGGTGCCCCCCGCACCATGGGTGAACGTCATCGCCAATCCGCGCGGGGGCTTCATGGTGAGCGAGCGCGGCGCCGGCTGCAGCTGGGCCGAGAGCAGCTACTTCTATCGGCTGACGCCCTGGCAGAACGATCCCGTCAGCGATCCGCCGGGTGAAGTGATCTACCTGCGCGACGAGGACTCGCACGTCGTCTGGAGCGCGACGCCGGCGCCGGTGAAGACGAACATCCCGTACACCGCCCGGCACACCGCCGGCGCGTCGTCGTTCGAGCATGTCCGCGACGGGATCGCGACCCAGCTCACGTTAGGCATCGACGAGCACGATGCCGTCAAGCTCTCGATGCTGCGCATCACCAACCGCAGCGACCGCCAGCGCCGCCTGACGCTCACCGCCTACATCGAGTGGGTACTGGGCGTCACGCGCGAGCACAGCCAGCATCAGGTCTCGACCAGCTACGACGAGTCGACCGGCGCGATCTACGCGCGCAACACCTTCAACCCCGATTTCGCCAGCTGGCTCGCCTACGCGGCGATCAGCGAGCCGGTCACCCACTTCACGACCGACCGCCGCGAGTTCATCGGCCGCAACGGAACGTTAGGCGCGCCGTTCGCCCTGTCGGATGCCGCGACGCCGCTGGCCGGCACCGTCGGCGGCGGGATGGATCCGTGCGCCGCGTTGCAGTGCGCGATCGAGCTCGCCCCCGGCGAGACCCGCGACGTCGTCGTCATCCTCGGCGCGGCGTCGAGCGACGAGGCGGCGCACGCCGCGGTCGCTGCCCACCGGGATGCCAAGGGCGCGCGTGCCGGCGTCGCCGCGACGGTGAAGAGCTGGCAGCAGCGGCTCGCGACCATAACGGTGCGGACCCCGGAGCCCAGCTTCGACGCGATGCTCAACCGGTGGATCCTCTACCAGGCGCTGTCGTGCCGGATGTGGGGACGCTCCGCGCTCTACCAGAGCAGCGGCGCCTATGGTTTCCGCGATCAGTTGCAGGACTGCATGGCCTTCGTCTACGCCGAGCCGCAGCTCGCCCGCGAGCACATCATCCGCTCGGCCGGTCGCCAGTTCGTCGAGGGAGACGTCCAGCACTGGTGGCACCCGCACAGCGGCCGCGGCGTGCGGACGAAGTTCAGCGACGACCTCGCCTGGCTTCCGTTCGTCGTCGAGCACTACCTGCGCGTCACCGGCGACGAGTCGCTCCTCGACGAGCAGGCTCCGTTCATCACGATGCGCGAGCTCGGCCCCGACGAGCACGAAGTGTACGACCTGCCGCAGCCGAGCGGACAGACCGGGACGATCTACGAGCACTGCCTGCGGTCGCTGCATCGGGCGTGCACCGTCGGCTCGCATGGGCTGCCGCTGATGGGGATCGGCGACTGGAACGACGGGATGAACCGCGTCGGCGTCGGCGGGAAGGGCGAGAGCGTCTGGCTCGCCTGGTTCCTCGCCGCGACGCTGCGCGCCTTCGCCCCGATCGCCGAGCGGCGCAAGGACATGCCTAACGCGGCCGACTTCCGGGCGAAGGCCGACGCATACGTGAAGGCGATCGAGGAGACCTCGTGGGACGGCGCCTGGTACCGGCGCGCCTACTTCGACGACGGCGCACCGTTAGGCTCGGCCAGCAGCGACGAGTGCAAGATCGACTCGATCGCCCAGAGCTGGAGCATCATCAGTGGCGCCGGCGCCCCCGACCACCAGCAGCAGGCCCTCCAGTCGTTCGAGGAGCACCTCGTCCGCAACGACGCCCGGCTGCTCATGCTGCTGACGCCACCCTTCGACAAGACGACGCACGACCCCGGCTACATCAAGGGCTACCTGCCCGGCGTCCGCGAGAACGGCGCGCAGTACACGCACGCCGCGCTGTGGGCGGTGCTGGCCACCGCGATGCAGGGCAATGGCAATCGGGCATTCGAGCTGTACCAGATGATCAATCCGCTGACGCACGCAGCGACGAAGGACGCCGCCGAGAAGTACAAGGTCGAGCCCTACGTCGTCGTCGCCGATCTCTACACCGCCGAAGGGCACCTCGGCCGCGGTGGCTGGACCTGGTACACCGGCTCCGCGAGCTGGATGTACCGCGTCGGACTCGAGGCGATCCTCGGCTTCAAGAAGCGCGGCGAGAAGCTCGCGATCGAGCCATGTCTCCCGTCGTCGTGGAAGGAGTACGCGATCGAATACCGCCACGCGTCGAGCAATTACACCATCACCGTGAAAAACCCCGATGGCCTGAATCGCGGCCGCTCCGACGTAGTCCTCGACGGAGCCCCGATCGCCGATGCCCACATCCCCCTCGCCGACGACGGCGCACACCACGTCGTGACCGTCACGCTTCACGCGGCGTGACGGTGCGTGCCGGGCGGCCAGCGACTTCCTGCCCTGCCCATGGGGCGAGACCGTCTCGCCCCGGTTGCCCCCAAGTAGTTCAGCCCCGCTCCACTGAATCACTGAGCCGCAAGCATTCCTCTGTGTCTCCGTGCCTCCTGTGGAAAATGCATTTTGCATCGCAGTTGCAGAACCACCCGGTTCCCTCCCGCGCGTCCGCCTAACGGCGTTCCCCCCTCACCCGCCGCACCAGTCGCTCCGCGTCGAATGGCGCGTGCGTTTTCATGTCGTTATCGAAGTACACGTAGACATCCCGCCCCGCGCTTCGCCAGCGATCGAGCTTCGCCGCCCACTCCGCGAGCTCCTCGTCGGTGTAGCTGCTCGCGTAGAGCTGTCGTGAGCCGTGCAGCCGGACATAGACGAAGTCGGCGGTCACTTCTTCCGCGTACGGGAATTTTCCCGCGGTGTCGGCCACCACGAACGCGCAGCGGTGCCGGCGCAGGATCTCGTAGAACTCCTCGTGGAAGTACGACTCGTGCCGCACCTCGAATGCATGCCGGAAGGGAACCGCGGCCGCCGCTTCGACCAGCGCGCCCCGCCGCAATCTCCCGTCGTGTGCGCGAGCGACCGCTTCTCCCTCCGCTGAATCTCGCGGCAGCGTCGCCATGAAGCTGTCGAGTCGCTCGGCGTCGAACCGGTAGGTCGCCGGGAGCTGCCACAGAAAGGGGCCGGTCTTCCTGCCTAACGCGAGTACTCCGCTGGCGAAGAAGTTCCCCATCGCCGTCTCGGCGTTCCGCAGCTTCAGGTTGTGGGTGATGAAACGCCCGCCCTTGATCGCGAAGACGAAGCCGTCGTCAGGCGTCTCGCTCACCCACCGCTCGAAGACCGCCGGCGACTTCAGGCTGTAGAACGTTCCGTTCAGCTCCACGCTGGTGAACTTCCGGCTCGCGTAGTCCAGCCAGCGCTTCGCCGGTAGATCGGCCGGGTAGAAGGTGCCGCGCCATGGCTTGTAGTCGTAGCCGCTTATGCCGATGATCGCGGCGCCGCGCCGCTTGCGGACTGTCGCGCGGTGGCCTGTCCTGCCTGACGTTCGCGCTGGCGTCAGCGCAGTCCCCGCAGCGCGGGCGCCACCGCATCGCGCCAGATCGCATATCCCGCCGGCGTCATGTGCAGCGAGTCGGCAAGGTAGAGCTCCGGCCGCGGCCGGCCGTCGGCGCCGAGCATCGGCGTGAAGACGTCGACGTATGTCGCCATCGTGTCCTGCGCGACGATGGTCTGCAGGAGCGTGTTCGTCGCCCGCACCTTGTCGGCCAGGTTCCAACGCGACGGACTTGGTTTCACCGAGATGCACACCACGCGCGTCAATGGCTCCGCGGTCCGCACCCGCTGCAGGAACTCGGCGACGTCGCCGGCAATGCGTGCCGGTGTGCGCCCATCCTCGAGATCGTTGTCACCCTCGTAGAGGACGATCGCGCGCGGATTGTAGTGAAAGACGATTCGATCGGCGTAGCGGAGTACGTCGTCCATACGCGAGCCGCCGAAGCCGCGATTGAGCACTGGCAGCCCCGGGAAATCCGCCGCCAGCGACTGCCACATCCGGATCGACGAGCTGCCGACGAACACCACCGGCGACGGCGGCGGCGGCGTCACGCTGTCCTCGCGCATGAACGCGTTGATCTCGGCCGCGAATCGCGCGCTGTCGGGAACCGGCTCGAGCGCGACGACCGGCGCCGGTCGCGCACCGGGATCCGCCTTGCGTGGCAGCGTGCACCCGACCGCAACGACCGCGATCCCGACGGAGAGCCACGACACAGGTGAACGCATTCGATTCCTCGGCTGAAGATCCTGTCAATCTACGATCGTGTGCGCGACGGGCGACGCCGGATTGCGCGAACTGTCATCGACCTTCGGGGAAGTCGGCATCTTCGGTCGTCTGCGCCCACGCGTCGAAGTCCTTCTTCAGGATGTCGAGCTTCCACCGCGCACCCTTGAGCGCGGCCTTGCCGAGCAGGAGGTGCAGCGGCGGATTCGGCGACTCGACCGCCGCGATGATCGCTTCCGCCGCCTTCACCGGATCGCCCGGCTGCTTGCCGCTGTAGCCGCGGATGGTGTCCTGATTCTTCCCCGCCGTCTCGGCGTAATCGGCAATCCGGTTCGATGCTTCGTTGGCCGAGCGACCCGCCCAGTCGGTGCGGAACCCGCTCGGCTCGACGATGGTGACCTTGATGCCGAGGGGCGCGGTCTCGAGCGAGAGCGCCTCGGAGAACCCGACGACCGCGAACTTCGTCGCGTTGTAGAACCCGACGGCGGGAAACGCGCGAATGCCGCCGATCGACGCGATGTTGACGATGTGGCCACTGCGCCGCTTGCGCATCCCCGGCAGCACCGCGCGTGTCATCGCCGCGAGACCGAAGACGTTGATCTCGAACATGCGACGCACTTCGGCCTCGTCGCTCTCCTCGATCGCGCCGAAGTAGCCGATCCCGGCGTTGTTGACGAGCACGTCGATCCGCCCGAAGGTCTGCTCCGACTGCCTAACGGCCGATGCGATCTGCTGGGGATTGGTGACGTCGAGCTCGAGCGCGATCGCCTGGCCATCCCGGCCGGCGACGATGTCGGCCACCGACGACGGGTTCCGTGCAGTGACGACTGCACGCAGGCCGCGGGCGAGCACCGCGCGGGCGAGCTCGCGCCCGAAGCCGGTGGAGCACCCGGTGATCAGCCAGACCGGAGCGTTGGAGTCAGTCATTTATGTAGTCAGTTCGTTTTGGAGTATGAACGCACGGCGTCCGAGCATTGCAAAAGCTGTGGCAGTACGGTTGTAAATTCGCGTGAGCGGGAACAACTCTTTCGCATTCCCCGGTATCAAAACACGAACGGCGCACCGGTTGCGCCGCCTGACCGGTGGCTGACCGCTAACGGTTACGTCTGAGGATTCGAAATGCTCACCCGTACGATTCCATCGACAGGCGAGACGCTGCCGGTGGTGGGCCTTGGTACCTGGCAGACCTTCGACGTGGGCAACGACCGCGCCGCGCGCGTACCCCTGCGGGCCGTGCTCGACGAGTTCGTCGTCCTCGGCGGCGCGGTCGTCGATTCGTCGCCGATGTATGGCACCTCCGAGAAGGTGGTCGGCGACCTGGCCGCTGAACTGTACCTCCGCCCCAAGCTCTTCGTCGCCACGAAGGTCTGGACGACCGGAGTGCGCGAGGGGATCGCGCAGATGCACGACTCCATGCGCAAGCTGCGCGCGGCGCCGATCGACCTGATGCAGGTCCACAACCTCCTCGACGTCGACACACATCTCGACACTCTCGACGAGTGGAAGCGCCAGAAGCGCGTCCGGTACACCGGTGTCACCCACTACACGAAGAGCGCGCACGAGGC